>MFBF01000058.1:3992-8204 GCA_001774865.1 Candidatus Curtissbacteria bacterium RIFCSPHIGHO2_02_FULL_42_15 | reverse complement strand
ACCCAAAGTCGCTTCCAAAAATACGAAAAAGGTTACTACCGTTCACGATATGACAGTTTATCTTTTCCCTTCTTCATTTGATCCGAAAATTATAACGACTCAAAAGCTGCGACTTGAAAAAGTTAAGAAAGAGGTGGATCTTGTAATTGCCGATTCACAAACAACGAAAGAAGACGCCGTTAAATTTTTAGAAATTCCTGAAGAGAAAGTAAGAATTGTTTATCTTGGCGTTTCGGAAGAATTTAGGCCGGCAGATGATGAAAGAATTAGTGCGGTTTTGCAAAAATACAAAATAAAAAAACCGTACCTTTTGTCGGTAAGCACACAAGAACCTCGGAAAAACATTCAGAAATTGATAGATGTTTATGAAAAAATTAAACAAGAGTATCCTGATTTTTCGTTGGTCTTGGTTGGCAAACAGGGCTGGGGGGAAGGTTTTCGCTCTACCGAAGGTGTTATTTGGACTGGATATATTCCAAAAGAAGACTTGGTTGCAGTGTATAGCGGATCAAGGGTGTTTGTTTACCCCTCGCTGTATGAAGGTTTTGGCCTGCCGATTTTGGAGGCAATGGCCTGCGGAGTTCCGGTTGTGACTTCTAATAACTCGTCAATGGTGGAAATTGCCAAGGATGTGGCAATTTTAGTAGACCCGAGGAGCGAAACTCAGCTTGAAAAAGCCATTAAAATGGTTATGAACCTTAATTTGGATGATTATCAAAAAATGGTACGTGCGAGTTTAAATTGCGCCCGGAGGTTTACATGGGCAAAGACAGCCAAACAAACACTTAAAATTTACAGGGAAGCATACAGTCTTGCAGGCGAAGGCAATGATAACAAATGAAAATCGGGCTTGACGGGAACGAAGCTAATATAGAAAACAGAGTTGGTTCCGGAAAGTATGCTCGCGAGTTGATTAAGCAGTTTGCAAATCTAGCCAATTATTCTTCGAGCGAGCGAAGCGAGTCGAGAAGCTTCGCAAAAAAAAGTTCTCGACCTGCCTTGCCGGCAGGCAGGCGAGCTCGAACAATAGCAAACCTTGTTGTTTATCTTAAACAAAAGCCATTAGCTGATTTACCAAAAGAATCAAAAAATTTTAAATACAAGGTTTTTGGTCCTGGATTTTTGTGGACCCAATTTGCCCTGCCCGTACATTTAACATTTGGCAGGCGGCCCGATATATTTTTTTCTATGTCTCATTACGGACCTAGATTCTCGCCAGTTCCATACGTCATTACTATTTTTGACCTTTCATATTTGCATTATCCAGGGCTTTTCAAAAAAGAAGATCTTCACAAGCTCACAAATTGGACAAAATACTCAATTAAAGGCGCAAAGCACATTTTGGCAATTTCCGAATCGACAAAGGACGATATTGTTAAAAATTACGATGTTGATCCAACAAAAATTACAGTTACTTATATTGGGTATGATCAAAAACTGTTCAAACCTCAATCAAAAGAGAGAATTGAGAGGGTCAAGAGAACTTATAAGATAAAAGGGGATTACGTTATTTTTGTGGGGACACTACAGCCTCGTAAGAATATCGAGCGGCTAATTGAAGCATTTGCCCAATTGGTTCGTCAATTGCAGCTGGTAATCGTTGGCAAAAAAGGTTGGATGTATGACTCTTTTTTTATAAAAGTTAAAGACCTAGATATTAAGGAAAGAGTAATTTTTACTGACTATGTTCCGGATAATGATCTTCCAGCATTAATTTCCGGAGCTAAAACCTATGTTCTGCCTTCACTCTGGGAAGGATTTGGAATACCGATTGTTGAGGCTCAAGCCTGCGGTGTGCCGGTCGTGGTTTCTAATGTTTCAAGTCTGCCGGAGATCGTTGCAGAAAGCGGAATTTTAGTTAATCCAAATGACGTTAACTCGATTGTACATGGTATAAAAAAATCTCGAGATGAGAAAACGAGGACGGACCTCGTCGAGAAAGGATTTGAGAACATAAAGCGTTTTTCCTGGGAGAAATGCGCGGAAGAAACGCTGGAAGTTTTAGAAAAAGTTGCAACTAAAGCTTGAAACTTGAGAAAATTTAGTAATGAAAGACAGAACCGGTAAAGAATTGCCTTCTCAGGAAGTTTTCAAAAAAGCGGCAAACCGCGCATACAACATTATTATTGATTTAGAACTTTTGGTTCTTAATTTTGTTTCCTGCACAATTCCCTTTCACTCAATAAGAAAATTATTTTATCGGGCGGCCGGTGTCAAAATCGGCACAAATTCTTTTATTCATATGGGAGCTCGGTTTTATTTACCGAAAGGGGTGTTAATAGGTGACGGAACCGTTATCGGCGAGCATTGCTTTATGGACGGACGGGCATCGCTCAAGATAGGCAGTAACGTCGATATAGCATCAGACGTGATGATTTATAATTCCGAGCACGATATTAACTCCCAAGGATTTGATCCAGTCGAAGAGCCGGTTGAAATTGAGGACTATGCGTTTATCGGACCCCAGGCGATTATTTTACCCGGTGTCAAAATCGGTAAAGGTGCGGTTGTTGGGGCTGGGGCAGTTGTAACCAAAGATGTTGCTCCTTTTAAAGTTGTTGGTGGAGTACCGGCAAAAGAAATAGGAGAGCGCAGGAACAAAAATCCGAATTATCGGCTCGGCCGCGCACGCCTTTTCCAATAAATGGAACTTTCGGTAATTATTGTTAATTGGAATACAAAAAAGCTGCTTGAAGATTGTTTGCGTTCGATCTTCAAATTTACCAAGGATATAAGTTTTGAAGTCATTGTTGTGGACAATGGATCAAAGGATGGGAGCCAGGATATGGTGAAGAAAAAATTTCCTCAGGTAAAATTAATACCCAATAAAGACAATTTGGGATTTGCCAAGGCTAACAACCAGGGAATTAAAATAGCCAGAGGCAAATATACACTACTTCTTAATTCTGATACTTATTTAATCGAAAATTCTTTCAAAAAAATAATTGAGGATGTAAACAAATTCGACAATTTAGGTGCGATGGGTCCCTTGCTTTTAAACGAGGATCGATCTATCCAGCAGTCAGTCGGGTTTTTCCCCAACCTGCCGCAAGTTTTCTGTTGGATGACCTTTATTGATGATTTGCCGGTCGGGACTGTTCTTAAACCCTATCACGTTGATCACGATTCCTTTTACAAAAGTACGCATGAGGTCGACTGGGTGACGGGTGCCGCTTTTTTAATTCCTAGGAAAGTTGTCGATAAAATCGGCATGCTGGATAAGAAAATTTTTATGTATGGTGAAGACTTCGAGTGGTGTTTTCGTATAAAAAAAGCAGGATTTAAGGTTTATTTCTCGCCAGCTGGCAAAATAGTTCATATTGGCGGAGGTTCAGTGAATAAAATTCGAACCAATGCCTTTGTCGGTGAATTTAGAGGCCTTGAGTATTTTTATAAAAAATATAAGGGGCGATTCTCTTTGCAAATTCTGCGCCTGTTACTTAAAATGGGAACACTGTTAAGAATTGCCGCCTTTGCAATTGTCGGGCGGACAAAAACCGCAAAATCGTATGTCGAAGTTCTTAAAATGGCTGGATGAGCACATCTTAGAGTATTTTTCGCTTGCGCTTTTAATTTTTATCCCTCTTTATCCGAAAATTCCGCTTGCCGAGGTTTTACCCGGCTACCTTGTTCGTCTAAGGCTTGATGATGTTTTAATTGCTTCCGCTTTTGTAATTTGGGTAATTTGGGTAATCCGCGGCAGGGTTAGCCTTCGCAAAAATCCGCTTCTTATTCCAATCGTAATCTATATCGCTGTTGGTTTTGCCTCGACCCTGTCTGCAATGTTTATCACAAAAACTGTGCCTTTAGAGACTTTGCATGTCGCCAAGCTTTATTTACATTTCGTAAGAAGGATTGAATATTTCTCGGTATTTTTTATATTTTTCTCATCGATTAAATCTCTTGACCAAGTCAAAAAATATGTGTATGTCGCCGCGATTGTCTTAATTGCGGTCTCGATTTACGGTTTTGGTCAAAAATACCTCTATTGGCCTGCTTACTCGACGATGAACCGTGAGTTTTCAAAAGGAGTCAGACTTTATCTAACCGAACATGCCCGAGTTCTCTCAACTTTCGGTGGCCATTATGATCTGGCTGCTTATTTGATGATTGCTCTTACCTTATTTATTCCGCTTGCCTTTGTGGTTAGAAAATGGCTGTTGAAGATTATTTTTGCCTTGGGAAGTATTTTGGGTTTCTGGCTTTTGATTT
>MFBF01000058.1:3521-3854 GCA_001774865.1 Candidatus Curtissbacteria bacterium RIFCSPHIGHO2_02_FULL_42_15 | reverse complement strand
TTTCTTTTGGGGATTTAGCCGGGCGTTTTGCCCATGTTCTGAAACTCGACAAATTCAGAAATTCTGCACTTCTGAAACCTCTTGCCAAAAACATACCATCCGGGCCGCGAACGGCTTATCTTGATGTGGTGGCCGACAAAACCGATGTTCCGCCCACAACTGCCAAACCGGCTGGAACCCCAGCTGATGTTTATTCTGAAATAGGGGAGGAAGGCTTACCTGCCAGTCTTTCTGCCAAACCTAGGGTTTACTCGCAGGCTGCGGTGCAATACGACTTATCGACAGGCATCAGGCTTGACTATACTTGGCCGCAGGCGATTAAGGGATTTGGCA
>MFBF01000058.1:911-3495 GCA_001774865.1 Candidatus Curtissbacteria bacterium RIFCSPHIGHO2_02_FULL_42_15 | reverse complement strand
TCGACTTTAACCAAAGAGCATATTGAGGATTTTACCGATGCAGAATCAACCGATAATGACTTTTTACGGGCACTTGGCGAAACAGGATTAGCAGGGTTTTTGGCATTTTTTGGTATTTTGGCATTTGTGTTTTGGTATGCTGTTAGCAATTTCAAAATGGTCAAAGACCCGTTTTTTGCAACTGTAATAGCGGCGCTTGCAGCTGCTATTATTGGGCTTTTGATAAACGCTTTTTACATCGATGTATTTGAAGCTTCAAAAGTTGCTTATATGTTTTGGATTATGATGGCGATTTTGACAGCGGCAATTAAGTTTTCGGCAACGCCCACAAAAGCAACCGATCGCAAGATAAAGTGAGAAAATTCGAGTTATTCCTCCTCTCGGCTATTCTTTTTGTTGGACTTGCCCTTCGTCTTTATAAAATAGACAGGCCGATTGCGGACTGGCATTCATGGCGGCAGGCAGATACAGCCGCAGTTGCAAGAAACTTCATCAAGGAAGGTTTTAATCCTTTTATTCCTAGGTACGATGATATGTCCATGCAGGCAAATAGTCTTGACAATCCCCAAAGATACAGGTTTGTTGAATTTCCAATTTTAAACACGCTAATCGCCGGTGTTTGGTCGCAAACCGGTATAAACGTAACTTATGCCCGTTTGGTGACAGTATTTATCTCGCTGGGATCAATAGTATTATTGTTTTTTTTAGTGAAGTATCTTTCGGGTTTATCGGTTGCGGCACTAAGTGCCTTTTTCTTTGCCACCATTCCTTACAATGTGTTTTATTCCTCCGCGATTTTGCCGGGCCCTTTGATGGTTTTTGGAATCTTGGGGCTATTTTTTTATTTTGTTAGGTGGCTAGAGACTGAAAACTGGATTTTTTTGGCAGTCTCTATTTTCTTTGCGAATCTGGCGATATTGTCATGGCCGATTGCCTTCTTTTTTTTACTGCCGATTCTTTATTTGTCATATGAAAAGTATGGTTTTGCTCTTCTTAGAAATTTGAAATTGTGGATTTTTGTTTTTTTATTGCTTACCCCATTTATTATCTGGCGCATCTGGATGATGCGATTTCCAGAAGGGATTCCCTATTTACCTTTTATATTAAATCAAACCAATATTCGTTTCAAAGGTGCTTTTTTTCGCTGGTTAGTGGCAGAAAGAATGGGCAAATTAATTTTAACTGTCGGTGGTTTTTCTTTATTTGTCTTCGGTACGCTTGTTAAGCGTTCAAAAAAAGAAAACTTTTTTTATCTGGTTTGGCTTTGTTCTTTAATTTTATATTTTATTGTTTTTGCGGCGGGTAACGTGAGACACGATTATTATCAAATTCCTTTAATTCCGATTGCATCGATTTTTATGGCAATTGGTACAATTAAGCTTTTTAATTTACCCTCTGCCCACTTTTCGAAATTTTTAGGGCCCGTTGTTGCATTAATTTTAATCATTTTTATGTATGCTTTTGGGTTTTACGAAGTGCGGGGTTATTGGTGGACCAACAGACCGGAAATTGTCAAAGCGGGCATGGCGGCAGATAAAATCTTGCCCAAAGATGCCATAGTCGTTGCACCGTATGGCGGCGATACGGCTTTTCTATACCAAACAAACAGACATGGGTATCCATTGGTAGACAGGCCTCTTCAAGAATTAGTTAAAAATGGTACTAAATACCTTGTCTCTGTTGATGTTGCGGATGAGGGGATCCAAAAACTTGCAAAAAACTGTAAATTACTCGCTGCAGAAAACGATTATCTCATCATTGAATTGTCCGAAAATTGTATAGATTAGAAAAAACTTATGAAAGTTTTAATGATCACCCCTTATCTTCCGTATCCCCTTTATTCAGGCGGTCAGATCAGAAGCTACAATCTTATTAAGAATTTGGCAAAATCGCACGAAATCACTCTTTTTGCCTTCGTCAAAGAAGTGGTTCCGGATCACATCAGAGCGCTTGAAAAATTTTGCAAAAAAATCGAAGTATTTAAAAGAAGAAAAGCCTGGTCAGTTGTAAATATTTTGGTGTCGGGGTTTTCTTTTTACCCCTTTTTGGTTGCCATATATTACTCCCTGTCTTTAAGAAGAAGGATTAAAGAGGAACTGTTTCAAAATAAATACGACTTAATCCATGCTGAAACTTTTTATGTAATGCCCAACATTCCCCAAACCCGAGTGCCGATACTTTTGGTTGAACAAACGATCGAATATCTGGTTTATGCGCACTTTTTGGAGACTTTGAGTCTTAAGCTTTTTAAGCCTTTGTTGGCACTGGATATTTTCAAGTTAAAGTTTTGGGAGAAATTTTACTGGAAGAGGGCGGATAAAGTTGTGGCCATGTCTGCGTCAGATAAGATTAAAATGAGAAAACTTGTTCCAAATCTGTCGGTCGAGATAGTCCCAAACGGCGTAGATGCATCCTTTTTTTCGCAAGTTAAACAAAAAAGTAACAAATCACCGGTTCTTCTTTTTGTTGGTAATTTTTCATGGTTGCAAAACAGGGAAGCCGTGGGTTTCTTAATCGAAAAGATTTGGCCAAATGTGAAAGCGAAAATACAAAATGCCCAACTTTTGATAGTCGGCAGGAATCC
>MFBF01000058.1:200-646 GCA_001774865.1 Candidatus Curtissbacteria bacterium RIFCSPHIGHO2_02_FULL_42_15 | reverse complement strand
AAATTTCCTCAAAACTCGATAAACTTTACAAAAGTGTAGGTAGCGCATAATGCTTCTTTCAATTGTTATTGTTTCGTTTAACGTCGAAGAGCTTTTGGCAAAATGCTTAGAGTCGATTGAGAAATACTCGGAAGGTATAACAAAAGAAGTTTTTGTTGTCGATAACAATTCTTCTGATAATACGGTTTTAAGAATCAGGAAAGATTTCCCAAAAGTCACGTTGATCGCAAACAAAAAAAATCTGGGATTTTCCAAAGCCAATAATCAGGCTCTCAAAAAAGCAAAGGGATATTATCTTTTAGTTCTTAACCCCGATACGGAACTGAAGCCAGACACACTGGCCAAAATGATTGATTTTATGCAAAAAAACAAAGATGTTGCGGTTTCAACTTGCCGAGTTGAGCTTGCAGATGGATCTTTGGATCGCGATTGCAGACGTCATTTCC
>MFBF01000058.1:0-147 GCA_001774865.1 Candidatus Curtissbacteria bacterium RIFCSPHIGHO2_02_FULL_42_15 | reverse complement strand
AAATCAAAAATTTTTGATGGGTACCACATGGGTTATGTGCCGGACACTGCCGAACATGAGGTTGATGCCTGCGCAGGTGCTTTCATGATAATAAGAGCCACAGCTATCAAAAAAGTCGGGTATTTTGATGAAGATTTCTTTTTTTAC
>MFBF01000057.1:2004-17128 GCA_001774865.1 Candidatus Curtissbacteria bacterium RIFCSPHIGHO2_02_FULL_42_15 | reverse complement strand
CACAAATCCTAACTCCTCTACAAAGATCGCAAAAATTGCATCGGTCTGGACTTCCGGAATAAATGCAAACTTATATCTTGAGGCGCCGATTCCGACACCAAAAAGGCCGCCGGCTGTTATGGCCGAAAGTATCTGATTTATATGATATGAGGCACCCTGCGGGTCGTATGAAGGGTCGAAAAAAGATTTCAGGCGCTCAATTCTGTACGGGGCCGTAAAAACTGCAATAGCCGCAGAAAGAATAAATGCCGGGACAACAGCCGCAAAATGCCATAGAGGCGCTTTGCCGACAAAATAAATAATCATGCTTGTTGCACCAATAATAATTGCAGTGCCCAAATCCGGCTGAAGAACTATAAGACCTAATACGGCAAGTGTGGGCAGAAAAAAAACAATGAAAATGTCAGAGAGTTTAAATTTGAGATTCTCAAATTTTGCAATCATCAAGCTTAGATACAAAATCAGGCTTAATTTTGCAAACTCTGAAGGCTGAAATGTAAAGCCGGAAACCGCAATCCAGCGCCTGGCACCGTAAACTTCCGACCCGATCTGCGGAATCAAAACCGCAACCAAAAGAATGATTGAAGCAAACAAAATGACAGGACTTGCCTTAAGCAATTTACGGAAACTGAAAAAACTGAAAACAACCAGGGCACCCAGTCCCAAAAAAACCCAAATTACCTGATTTTTAAAGTAATAAAGCTTGTCGCCAAAATCTCTGGCCGCTGCAACAACCGAAGCATCATAAATCGCAAGAAGCCCTGTCAGGATCAAAACCGCGGTTGTTGAAATCAGCCAAAAGTCAAAACTTGCCCTTTGGCCTTTTGGCTGTATTTTTGAAAAAGTAGTCATTTGTTTTTCAACTTTTGAACTTCCGTTTTAAACTTTTCCCCTCTGTCCTTGTAGTTTTTGAACATGTCAAATGACGCACACGCCGGAGACAAAAGTACAATGGAACCCGATTCTGCAACACTAAATGCGCGCTTCACGATTTTTTTCATATTCTCTCCCCCGTCTATGATGTTGCCTGCAAAATCACCATATCTTGTGATCGAATTTTTGATTCTTTGAGCTTCCTGACCGATCAGTAAAATCGCTTTAATTGACGAATCACTGACGATTTTTTCAGCAAGATTCGAAAAATCCGATTTTTTTGAAGAACCTCCTAAAATTAAGACTTTCTTGTTTTTAAACGCCTCGATCGCGGCAATTGTTGTTTCCGGAGTTGTGGAGAAAGAATCGTTGTAAAATTGTATTTGATTTTTCTCTGCAATCAGCTCAAGACGGTGTTCCAAACCCTTAAAAGCTGTAAGTACTTTAACAATATCATCGTTTTTGGCAGAATAGATTTTAGAAACAGCAACTGCCGCAAGTACATTCTCAATATTGTGTTTGCCGACAAGCCTGATTTTTGAAACATCACAAATCTCCTCAAATTTTTTTATCGTAGATACAATTTTCCTACCCTTTAGATAAACTCCATTTGTCCTTTTTTTTGTGGAAAAATAATATATTTTCGACTTGGTGTTTCTTACTATCTCTTTCGAGTTTGCAAAATCCGCATTGACTACAGCAAAATCATTTTTGGTCTGATAAGAAACAATGGGCTTTTTGGCATCGATGTACTCATCCTGATTGTTATGCCAGTCAAGATGCTCTGATGTAACCATCAAAATAACCGCCAAGTGGGGGCTTTTTTTAAGATCAAGAAGCTGAAAGCTCGAAAGCTCTAAAACGGCAAAAGAATCTTTTTTAAGTTTTGGAAGAATTTCCAAAACAGGTGTTCCGATATTTCCAGCCAAAAAAACGCTTTTGGATTTTTTCCTCAAAATTTCATAGATCAAAGTTGCCGTCGTCCCCTTACCTTTTGTGCCGGTTACGCCTATTATCGGACTTGGGCATTCATCAAAGAAAATATTCGTAGTTGACGTAACTTGAGTCTTTTCCCCCAATAGCTCCTTTATTTGCGGTGAATCTGGTCTTACTCCTGGTGAACGCACGACAAGATCAACATCAAGGGCTTTAGGCAATTTGTTTCTCCATAAAAATTTTATATCTTTAACTTTTAATTTTTTCCATAAATAATCATCTATCTGGTCTTTTGATTTTTGGTCAATTATAAAAATTTGGTTTCTTGCACCCAGATAATTTACGCAGGAGGCACCTTCGAGGCCAAATCCCAAAATTGCGATTTTTTTACCAGAAATCATAGAAGTTATATCCGGGCAAATTGAGAATTTACTTTATATTTTAATAATTGTGAAGCTATTTGTGAAAATTTTTGAGGGTTCCCCGTTGTGTAAAAAGTTTCAATTGCTTTACTTTTTGTGCGGCCTTCTCTGTCTTTTAGAAGCTGACTCGTTCTTTTGGCAATTGCCCTGCCTGAATCAAGAATTTGAATCCCAGAACCCACCCGAATTTTTATTTCGGTCTTTAAAAACGGATAGTGGGTACAGCCAAGAACTACGGTGTCCGCGCCAAAATCGCGAACGTCCTTTGTATATTCATCCAAGAGGGTCTTTATCGTTTTTCGATCCAAAGTTTCTACAGCATCCTCCAAACCTTTACAGCCCAAAAGCATAACTTCTTTATCTTTAGCAAATTTCTTGGCAAGATTTTTTAAATAGGTACTTTTAGCGGTTGCAGGCGTTGACATGACCGCAATTTTATTATTTTTGGTCAATTTGGCAGCCGGTTTGAGTGCAGGAACAACTCCGATTATCGGAATTTTGAACACTTGCCTCAGATAATCCAGGGCGTAACATGTAGCCGTGTTGCAGGCGACAACTAAAATCCCAATATCGCTCTTGAGCAAAAATTTCACAATTCTTGCGGAAAGATCCTGAAGCTCTTTTTGAGTTTTTCTGCCGTAAGGCACATGCGCCTGGTCTGCTAAAAAAAAATACTCCATGTCAGGAAGCAACTTTTTCACTTCAACAAAAACGGAAAGTCCGCCAACGCCGCTGTCAAATAAACCTATTTTGTTATTTTTTTGAAAATTCATCAGAAAAAAGAAAGCCAAAGGCCAAGGACCGCAAATATCACCTGCGCAAGCAAAAGTCTAAAAACAATTTTGGGCTCTTCCCAACCCTTATGCTGAAGCCACAAATGTATCGGCGAAACCTCGAAGATTTTTTTCCCTCGGAATTTTTTAGAAAGCAGCTGAACTAGAGATGAGGCGACTTCAACCACAAAAACTCCGCCGATAATTGCCAATGCAATTGGTTTTCCCAGAAGTAATCCGCAAACAGCCAAAGTTGCGCCAAACGAAAGTGCACCAACATCACCAAGCCAGATTCTGGCAGGAAACACATTAAAATAAAGAAAGGCGATCAAGGCCCCTATCCAAAGACCCAAAAAAGTGGACAGGGTCGTATCTAAAATAGCGCCTGAAATAATCAAAAAAGCGACAAGACAAATTAAAAGCAGGCCGCTTGCCAAACCGTCCAAGCCGTCTGAAATGTTGACGGCGTTTGCAAACGAAATGATCGTAAACGCGGCAAACGGAATATAGAAAATATCAAGTCTTAAAATGTCAAAAAAGCTGACATTGACAAAGTCGATGCCTAAATCAAAATAAAGCATAGAGGCAACAATCATGCCCAAAATAAGCTGAACTAAAAATTTATAGCGGATTCTAAGTCCCCAAAATTTGGCTCGCCTAAAACCGAAAGTTTTTCTAAGATCGTCGTACAGCCCCAAAACTCCGAAAGATACAAATGTGAAGAGTAGTACCTGAACCTCTTTTTTGAACGGGTAAACCGAAGTCCTGTCAATGCCGAAGCTAGGTAAAACACCGATAATTGCAACATAGAGTGCCGTTACAACAAAAATAATCAGTGCCCCGCCGCCTACGGGCGTTCCTATTTTATGGGCATGCAGTTTGTCAAAAATCGGCGTTCTTACCTCAAAAACGTCCTTCGTAAACTGCTTTTGCCTCAAAAACTTGATTTTGTAAAGAAAATTGATATACGGAACTAAAAGAATACTAATTGCCAAAAACGCAAGCAGAATTAAGCCTAAAATTCCTTCCATCTGTCTAAATCATTATACTAAGCCAAAACACCGCAATGATAGCAACGAATCGAAGTAGATTTCCCTTGAAGCGCAAATACGAGTCTTTCAAGGTGGGCATGCCTAGAGCCCTTGATCAAAATTACGCTCGTTTCCGTTTTTAATTTACGGATTGAATCAGCCATCTCTCGAATACCCTTTGCAATAATTATTTTTCCTTTAAAAGAAAAATTCTTGGCTGATTTTGCAATAATTTTTGCTTCTTTACCTATAGTGAATAAAACATTTATATTCGAGGCGGCGATTGTCTTACCCAAGTTTTGATGGGCTTCTTTGGAAAATCTTCCGAGATCCTTCATGTCTCCAAAAACGGCAATTTTTACTTTATCCCGTCCAAGTACAATCAAGGTGTTCACGGCCTCCTTAGCAGCAGCAGGAGAGGAATTGTATGTATCGTCAAGAATACTCAATTTTCCAACAGAAATTACGTTGAGGCGGTGTAAAGGTACTTGTGTTTTGGATAAACCTTTGGCAATGTGCGAAAGAGTCATTCCCTCAATTATCCCGACAGTTGATGCAACATTCGCAGAAAGCAATTGGTGCTCTCCGACTATTTTCCAGCTGACGGATGCCTTTTGACCACTGAGGCTCAATCGAAATCTAGATCCGTCAAGGCTCTGCTCGAAAGCCGATATCTTAACGGGGCTTTTTGCGGATTTGCCAAACCACCTTATTTGAGCTTTTGTCTGCCTTGCCATTTTTTGACAGTAAGGATCATCAGAATTCAAAACAGCATAATCTTCTTCACGAAGATTCTTTATTAACTTTGATTTTTCCCTATAAACTCCCTCGATATTTGTAAAATATTTCGTATGAGTAGGAGTAATGTTGGTAACGACCGCGATCTTTGGCTTTGCGATCGAAAGATAATAATCCATATCTCCGGGATGTTCGACGCCGTATTCTAAAATCATTTTTTGATCCCACGGTTTTGTTTTTAGAATTGTTTGGGGAATTCTGAACGTCGGGTCTAAATTTTCATCACCGACAACCGTTTTATATTCCTGTAACAATACCGCATATATGGCATTTTGCGTCAGGGTTTTTCCAACACTGCCGGTAATTCCAACTACCTCTACATTTGGTAACAACTTCAGATAATTTTTAGCAAGAAGAGCTTTAGAGGCATGAAACGGCTTTTTCCAAAGTTTGATTTCTCGGTAAGGATCAGAATTCCACATGGAGATTTAATTATATCTTAAATAACGCCTACCTATCAAACTATGGGGTAGCGAAATCTATTATTTTGTCGAGGAGTCTCGGGTATGGAATACCGGCCGAGGTGGCTGATTTTGGAAAAAGTGACACAGGCGTTAACCCTGGAATCGTGTTAACTTCAAGGACATAAATTTTTTGGCCTTTGATAATCATGTCAACTCTACCAAAACCTCGACAACTTAGTGTTCGGTAGGCCAGAATAGCTGCTTTTTGAACTTTGCCTACAAAACTTTTGCTTATTCTTGCCGGAACGATTTCGTCACATAGTTTCTCATCGTATTTGGCTTTGTAGTCGAAAAAATCCGACTTTGGAACAATCTCAACTACAGGCAAAGCTTTGGGATTTTCATTGCCTAAAACAGGAACTGTTATCTCTTTCCCTTCCAAATATTCCTCGATGATTACCAAATTACTGTATCTAAAAGCTGAGTCTAAAGCTTTTTTAAGATCGGATTTTTTAGCAACTTTGGATACGCCAACAGAAGAACCCTGATTTGAAGGTTTTACAAAAAGCGGCAGTTTTAGCGTTTTAAAAATTTTATTTGGAGCATCATTTTTAGAAAGCACCAAATATTTAGGAACTTTCAGACCGGCCTGAACAAATAATCTCCTCGAGTAGATTTTGTCCATTCCCAAAGCAGAAGCCAAAACACCCGAGCCCGTATAAGAAATTCCCAATAACTCCAAAAAACCTTGAATTGTGCCGTCTTCACCATTCGGGCCATGCATAGCAATAAAGATGACATCGACATGATTATTTTTGATTATCGACGCGTGATCTGACCGATTCAAATTTCGTGTTTTTGAATTTGTAATTTGAGGCTTTACACCGGCAGGGGAGTCCAACAGAAACTGTCTTTTGTTCCCTATTTGCCAATTGATACCGTCTTTGGCAATCACAATAGGCAAAATATTATACTTCTTGGGATTCAAATTTTTAACAACTTCTCTACCGGAAGAAAGCGAAATCTCATGCTCTGCTGATTTCCCACCCATTATAACCGCAATATTCAGTTTTCTCATGACGCAATCTTTTCCCAAGAAAAGGCAGGCCAGCCGAAATGACCGTAGCTTGCTGTTTCTCTATAAATCGGCCGTGTCAATTTCAAACCGTCGATTATGCCTTTTACGGAAAGATCCAGAAGACTCCATGCAAATTGCTCAATTTTAGAAAGCGCAACTTTTTCTGTTCCGAATGTTTCTATAGCTTTTGTTATCGGCTCTGCCTGACCGATAACATACGCAAGCTGGATTTCACACTTTTTAGCATAACTTTTGGCAACTATATTTTTGGCAATAAACCTTGCCGCATAGGCAGCTGACCTGTCAACTTTTGTTGAATCTTTGCCGGAAAAACAGCCGCCGCCGACTCTGGCCATCGAGCCGTATGTATCCACGGCAATTTTCCGCCCCGTAACACCCGTATCCTGCGAAGGACCGCCTATTTCCCATTTGCCTGTCCCGTTGCAAACTGTATTTTTAAAATCGATACTGTAACCGTATTTTTTAAGTGCAGGCCTTATTATCACCTCAAAAATGTCTTTTGCGACTTTTGCAAGCGGCAGTTTTGGATCATGGGGCACGGCGGTTACCGCTTTTGTGACTTTTTTTGGTCTGTGATTCTGATATTCAACCGTTACTTCCGATTTGCCATCAGGCCTCAGATAAGCAAGGACTTTGTTTTTTCTAGCCAGATCTATGCGCTTTACAATTTCCCGCGCCAAGGCGATTGGCAAGGGTATAAGCTCGGGGGTATCGCCGCAGGCATATCCAAACATCATCCCCTGATCTCCGGCTCCTCCCATGAGTACACCTTTGGCGATGTCCTGGGACTGGGTATGTATGAAGGTTGCGACTTTGGCATTTCTGTAGTCGAAACCATAGATTTTGCGGTTATAACCCAAGTCTTCAACTACTCCCCGTGCTATTTTTTCAAAATCAACCTTCCCGGCTGTTGCTACCTCGCCTGCCAAAATTATTCTGTTAACGGTTACCATCGCCTCCACAGCCACTCTGCTTTGCGGGTCATATCTTAGGCATTCGTCTAAAATGGCATCGGAAATCTGGTCACAAATTTTATCGGGATGAGAAGCGGAAACAGACTCTGAGGTAAAGAGTTTGTAGTTCATCACAAATTCAAATTAATCAGTCGATTCTTTTTATGTCGGCGCCGAGGGCAGCAAGCCTTTCAACTATATTTTCGTATCCTCTTTCGATTAGCTCCGCGTTGCCGATAATGCTTTTCCCCTTTGCAGCGCAGGCTGCAATTACCAGTGCCATTCCTGCCCTGATGTCCGGAGTATCCAGTCTTTGACCGCGTAGCTCTGTCGGCCCGTAAACAAACACCCGATGAGGGTCGGCAATCTCAACTTTTGCCCCCATTGAAAGAATTTTATCGACAAAAAACATGCGCGATTCATACATCCAGTCATGGAGAATTGTCACCCCTTCAGCCTGAGTTGCCAAAACAATCATCGGTGCCATCAAATCCGTAGGGAAACCGGGCCAGACATCAACAACTACTTTTTCAACTGCTTCCAGCCTGCCACCCGAGATGACGAGTGAATCGTCGAAAATTGTAAATTTTAAGCCAAATCTGGAAAGGACTAAAAGAATCATATCCAAATCTTCCTTAACAATGGGCGAAATTTCAATTTTACTTGACGTGACTGCAGCCAAAGTTGCAAAAGTACCGACTTCGATATGGTCCGGTCTGACGCTATGCGTTGCGCCAAAAAGTTTATTAACACCAGTAATTTCCAGTCTGTTCGTACCAATGCCGGTGATTTTTGCACCCATTTTAATCAGAAAATTGCATAAATCGACAACATGTGGCTCTGAAGCAGCTCTTCTTATAACCGTCTCGCCCTCTGCCAAGACAGCCGCCATAATAGCATTTTCCGTTGCGGTAACCGATGCCTCTTCCAGAAAAATATCAGCACCCTGAAGCTTATTGACTTTAGCAGTTAAAAAATCTTCCTCCTCTAAAATTTTTGCACCCAAGGCTTTAACAACCTGTATGTGAACATCAAGCGATCTTCTGCCAATAATGTCTCCTCCCGGATAACCCATCTTTACCTCCGCTCCTTTGGTAAGAAGCGGCCCAAGAAGAAGTATAGATGCGCGTAATTTTTCTGTTAATTCTTTCGGCAAAACTTTATTTTTGAAATTTTTGGCGGAAATTTTAAGTTTTTTTTGTGTCTTTTGGATCTTTACACCGCATCTTGATAAAAGCTGGGTCATTACCAAAACGTCGGAAATCTCGGGCACATTGTCGATTATGCAAACCTCATCCGTTAAAAGACAGGCTGCCATAATAGGCAAAACCGCATTTTTATTGCCGGCAATTTTGATTTTGCCGTATAACTTTTTAGCTCCTGTAATTTCTAACTTAGCCACATGCCTCCTTCGGAGGAATTTCTAATTTCTAAACTCTAATTTCTAAATAAATGTCAAATACCAAAAATCAAATAACAAAATATATTAAAGTTCGAGTTGGTCATTAGGTTAATTAGGAATTTGGCTAAAAGTCTCCTATGTAAAAAATCTCCTCTTTTAAGTCCAAATCCAGATCCGTTTTGGCCTTTTTTTTGACAAGATCAATCAATTTTAACACGTCATCTGCTTCGGCACTGTCAACATTTAAAATGTAATTTGCATGTTTTTCGGAAATTTGGGCTCCGCCTATCCTTTGCCCTTTGAGCCCCAATTTTTCGATAATATAGCCTGTTGATGTCGTTAAATTAGGCGTAAAAAGCCTTTGTGCGTCGGCATCTTCGATATTTCTGAAAACACAACCCGAGCAGGCAATACCGATTGGCTGCTCTTCATTTCTTCTTTTAACGTCATCCATCGCCTTTTGCCAAAGAGTTGCTTTATCCTTAATTGCATCCAACTTGAAAAGTGCTTCAAGGACAATTTCTTCCGTTTTTTGAATCTTTGATTTGTCGTAGCCGAATTCAAAATACTTGGAATCAACGGTTTTTTCTTCTCCGTTTTTCGGATCAAAAAGGACTGCGGAAGTGAGCCTGTTTCCCAGAAATTCTCCTTTTTCAACTTCGTAATGGGCGTTGATTTTCAGACCTCCGCCGACTGTCCCCGGAACCGAAAGCAAAAATTCAAGTCCCTCAAGGCCCTGATCTATTGTAAAACGGGCCAGTTGATTCATAAGCGTTCCTGAAGCACACCAGACCTGAGCGCTTTTAATTCCTTTGCCTAGCTTGTCGATTATGCCTTTGATGCCGATAAGCTTTATGCCGTCTGCCCTGTTTTTAACAACTAAGCCGTCAAAACCACTGTCTGAAACCAAAACATTGGCTCCGCCGCCTAAAATCACAAAAGGAATTTTAAGGTCATGTGCGGTTTTTAAAGCAAGTCTTAAATCATCGACATTTTTAGCTTCAAAAAAAATCCTCGCCGGACCGCCGATTTTAAAATATGTGTGCTTTGAAAGAGGCTCGTTTTCAAAAACCCGCAAAGGGCCGAGTATGTTTTTAAAATTTTCGATGTCCATATTAATTTGAATTTAACAAATCCCAGAATTTATAAACTCTGCCTGCCCCCATTGAAAGAACAATATCGAATTCCTTGAGATGTTTTTTTATATTTTCGGCAGTTTTTTCCAGGCTTCCTGAAAAAACGGCTTTCCCTCCGACTGCGCTTGCTAATTGCTCGGCTAACTTTTTGTTGTCCCCCTGCTCTCTTGCTGCATAAACTTCGGTTATAAAAATTGAATCGACTTTTGTAAGTGACAGATTCTTAACAAACTCACCGAAAAAAACTTTGATTCGTGAGAAGGTGTGTGGCTCGAACACCAAGGCAATTCTTTCCCCTTTATATTTTTCGAAAAGTGCATTTGCCGTTTTTAAAACCGTATACGGATGAACAGCATAATCATCATAAACTTTTACCCCGTCAATCTCTCCTTTATACTCCAGTCTCCGGCCGACTCCCTCGAATTGTTCAACCGTTTTTCTTGCAGCAGAAGGATCAAGTTTTAATACGTTGGCCACCGAAAGCGCGGCATTGGCATTTTCTTTGCGAAAATCGCCAATTATTGAAAGATCAAGATTTTTAAATTTCGCAATTTTGACAACTTTTACATCAGAGCGCGCAGATCTTGCAAGATCAGTAGAATCTTTATCGTCTGCAATTATTAAAATACCGTTTCTTATGATATTTGCAATAAACTTTCTAAAAGACGCAAAAATTGCTTTCTTCGACTTAAAATAATCCGGATGGTCCCAGCTTAAATTTAAAATCACGGCAATGTCGGGTGAATAATTCAAAAAATTATCATTATATTCATCGGCTTCGCAGACATAGTACTTCGATTTACCAAGGTGAAAATTTTGTCCCCATGCAAGAACTTTAGCTCCAACTTCGCAAGTAGGGTCGAGTTTTTCGTCAATAAGAATTTGGGAAATCATGGCAGTTGTTGTCGATTTGCCGTATGCACCTGCTGTTGCAATCACAAACTTAGCTTTTTGTAAAAATCTTCCCTGAAACTCCTGCCATGTTAATGTCGGAATATTTAGCTTTTTGGCTGTCTGAATTTCCAAATTGTCGGGGTCAAATTTTAAAACAGACGGCGTTATAACCAGCATACCGGCATTCTTAAGGTGCGATGAGTCATGATCTTTATAAATTGGCATCCCAAGGTTCTTTGCATACGGCGAGTCTGAAATAAAGTCGCAGCCAGTAACATTGTAGCCAAAACCTTTGGCAATGCCGGCAACGGCAGAAGCACCTGCTCCCAAAATGCCCATGATATGGATATTTTTGGCGAGCTTTGTTTGGGCTTTTTTAAGATCCTGCGGGGTATTCACGCTGTGCCACTCACTTGAGCCAGAAAGTATATAAGTTTCAACTTTCTTTTTTTGCCTTATAGCCTCTTCAATCATGTCAGTTATGTATAGTTCGCCTGTGACTTTAGAAGGTTTAAGATTGTTAATATTTTTGGAAAGCCAACTTTTATCGAAAAAATAGACGCCATCGTTTATTTCATTAATCATCTTTTGACTGATAGTCGCATCTTTTTCTTCAATAATTGCTTTCACTTTGCCATCTTTCCTGACGATTCTGCCAAAACCAGTTGGATTCTTAAGTTTTACAGTAACGAATGTTACAGCGGCATTGGATTTAAGGTGATGACCATAAACGTCTTCTATAGTCTTTGGTTTGTAAAAAGCAGTATCGTCACCGTACATCACACAAACTGTTTTTACGTCAGATTTGACTTTCGCAAGGGCGGCCGCAGTCGCATCACCGGTTCCTTTGGGCTGGGACTGAAGAACACACAGGACTTGGTCTTCAAATATTTTTTTTATGTCGGAAATATTTTTTTTGTTCGCAACTGCAATTATCTGCGTAGGCTGTGTGTTTTTAATCGTCGATATTGTCCTTTCGATTAGAGTCTGTCCTGAAATTTCGTGAAGAACTTTGGATTTTTGCGACTTCATCCTTTTGCCTTCACCTGCCGCCAATATAATTGCCGAAAAATTATTCTTTTTCATTTGCTGTTTTTGTTATAGCCCGCTCTACGCTTTTGAATTCATCCCAAGGATACTCTTTTTTGCCAAAGCACATACTTTTTTCGTGAGATTTGCCAAAGCAAACTACAATGTCGCCCGGCTTTGCAAGCTTGACTGCAAATTCTATTGCTTTTTGACGGTCATAAATTTGATAAAAATCCGAGCCTTCCTTTTTGCCGGATCTCACAAGACCCCGGGCAATTTGCCAGCAAATATCCTCAACCTTCTCGCTCCTTGGATCTTCTGCAGTTAAAACGCAAATATCGGCGTATATGGCCGCAATTTTGCCCATTTTGGGCCTTTTTAACTTGTCTCTCTCTCCTGCCGCGCCAAAAACGGCAATGACCCTCGACCCTTGACCCTTGATCCTTGACTTTAAAGTTTTAAGGGCTTGCTTGAGGCCGTTTGGTGTATGGGCAAAATCAACTTTAACCTGATAATCCTGCCCCATATCGACTTCCTCCATCCGGCCTTTAACGCCCTGGAAATTATTAAGGGCTTTGGTGATTATCTTTTTGCTGATGCCAACTTGAGTTGCCAAAGCGGCAGCACAAAGCGCATTTGATAAATTGTATTCTCCCGGAATTTTCAGTTTTAAGGGAAAATTCTTAGGCGCAAAATCTGCCTTTTTACCAATCGAGTAAGTTATGATTTTGCCGTTTGCAAGCTTTTTAATCTTGGAAAAAGTCGGGTCATCCAGATTTAAAATGCTCACTTTGACACCTTTGAAAAGCCTGGCCTTCGCCAAAATATAATTTTCAAAACTTTTGTGGTAATCAAGATGTTCATGGGTGATATTAGTCAAAACCGCAAAATCAAAATCGACTCCAAAAATTCTGTTCTGATCAAGACCATGAGATGTTACTTCCAAAACCAGACACTCCGAATCGGAATTGACTACCTTTCTAAGAAATTTCTGCAGGGCAACAGGGTCTGGAGTCGTAACATGGAAACCCGTATCATAAGTTTTCTCCCCGATTTGTGCGTGAATAGAGGAAATCAAAGAAACCTTTTTGTTTGCGGATTTAAGGATTTCATAAATCATGTGGGAGGTTGTAGTTTTACCGTCCGTTCCGGTAACACCAATAACTGTCAGTTTTTTTGAAGGAAAACCAAAATATATGCAAGCTGTAAAAGCCCGCAAGAGGTGATAAATATTCTTAACCTTTTGCCACATCAAGTGAGGTAATTATACAAAGATTTTATTTATTTTGTTTCTGGTCGGTAAAAAACTTGGGTAGCTTCTGTTTGCGCCTCTTGCTCAAGATCCAGTCTAAACTCCATATCTAGTGAAAATCTTTCGGGATCTTCGTATGCTTTCTGATAGATATAAAAAGCTTCAAATAACGAAACCGCGGCATTCTCTTCATTAAATCCGCTATCTGACAACCACCTTATTGAAAAAGCGATCTTTGGCTTTTCTGATATAGAAGTGGGAGGAACATACGCTTCCTTACTATTACCCCAGCTGATATTAAAATTTTCTCTTTTTACTTCCTTTTGGATAAAATCGGCGGCAGCTCGAATTTGAGGATTTTCTTGTGAATCCAGCCAGCCTATGGTTTTCAATAAGTTATCCTGGGCAATTCGAAAATCTGCTTCGTTCAAGAGATTTTCATCATCATCAGCACCTACGTCTATCGTTTTCTCGGAAGTTTCCGAAATCCTCGGTTGAGTATTCTGTGCAGTCTCCAATGTGTCGTTTCTGGAACTACACGCATAAGCGGTACTAGCTACAACCGCTGTTACCGCCAATCTCTGTCCTATTCCGAAAATTCTTTCTTTTATTCCCATAATAAAAACCGCCCAAAAAGACGGCTTAATTGGATTTTATTAAGATGCAAGTTTATCACAAAATAAGAGTCTGCACAAGCTTAACGGTGCTCAAGGGGTCTACTTTCCAGACGGGATGCCGAAGTGGATAAACAGTTCTTTGGCAATTTCAAAAAAAGTAGGGGCTGCGGTTTCCGAACCAAAAGGAGACGAGGATGGCTGAGTGAAACGTACGAGCATCACGAATTTCGGGTCATCTGCGGGGGCAAAACCAATAAATGATGCAATCGTTTTGTTAGGATCGTAATGGCCGGAAATCGGAATCTGGGCAGTTCCCGTTTTGCCGGCAACCCGATAGTCTTTCGGTGCAACAAATCTGGCCTCACCATATTCTACCGCATTGACCATCATTTCGGTAACTTGCAGTGCAGTCTCGGGCGAGATTACCTGAATTTCCCGCTCAGGCTTAATCTCTTCTTCGCTTCCGTTGTCTTTTACTTTTTCTACAACCTTGGGTGAAACCAAAAGTCCATGGTTGGCAATTGCCGACATAGCCTGGACCAATTGAATCGGTGTCACGGCAATTCCCTGACCAAATGAGGCCGTAAAAAGATCTATCTGTTTCCACTCTTCATCCGGCCTTAAAACCCCTGTCGACTCTTCCTGTAAGTCTATGCCGGTCTTTTGGCCAAAGCCGAATTTTTCAACATATGAAAAAAAATTTTTGACACCCAGTTTTTCTGCAACAAAAGTCATGCCAACGTTATCGGAATTTTGGATAACCTCTGTCATTGTCGAATCGGGATGATATTTTTTATTCCAAGTCGATATTTCAAAACCGGCAACCTGTCTTGGCCCTGAACATACATTGCATTTGGTATTTGGCTCAACTGACTTTGTATCCAAGGCAGCTGCCATAACAATCGGCTTAAAAATAGAACCTGGTTCATATGTGTCTGCAACTGCCGGATTTTTATAAAGGCTTTCGTCAAATTCCCCTCTTAGGGCAGGATCATAAGTAGGGATAGTTGCCATTGCCAAAATTTTGCCGCTTTTCGGATCGGCAACTATAACCGTGCCGTCTTTTGCGCCGTATTTTTCGACGGCTTTCCTTAATTTATCCTCAACCATAAACTGAATTTCCCGCTCTATTGATACATGCAACGATGATCCTTGCTTAGGCTGAATCGGTCTGTACTGACCGACCAAAATGGGCAAACCTAAAGGATCCTGTTCCTGACCTAATCTACCGGACTTCCCCCTAAGTTTTCTGTCCCAGAAACCTTCCAGCCCAAAATAGCCTGTATCACGGCCGACTTTATCAAAAGCAACAAATCCCAAAAGCTGGGCGGCCATAGATGCCTCCGGATAGAAACGTTTTTCATCCTGCACAAAACCAATTCCTGAGATCTTTTTCTCTTCTACCTTTTTCTTAGTCTCGAGTGTGACTTTTCGTGCCAATTGTACCCAAAAAAGATTTTTATCAGAAAGCTTGTTTTTTATGTCTTTCTCTTTAAACTCTACCT
>MFBF01000057.1:742-1997 GCA_001774865.1 Candidatus Curtissbacteria bacterium RIFCSPHIGHO2_02_FULL_42_15 | reverse complement strand
CATTTGTTCGCGGTCGGAATCAGAAAGACGGGCAGAATCCGTAGTAAATTTTTCAGATATTAAAAAGGGGGCTAAGTTTTGGGCAATTTCCTGAGGATTTTTTCCAAGTTCATGAGGCTTCGCATATATCAGAAATGACTCCTGGTTTGTAACCAAAGGAAAACCGTCGCTTGCCAAAATTTCCCCCCGCGATGCCGGAATCTCTGTATCCTTTAAAAAAGCATCGGCACCAAAGGAATTTTTTGCCAAAAACTGCCAGTAGAAAAGCCGGAAGATGATAACGGCGGCAACAATAAAAAAGATTATTTGCAAAATCTTTAGCCTGTCCACGTAAAATTCTTTATGTCTTTCTAGTTTAGCAAAAGATCAGGGGGTAATTACCAAGGAAGGTTTTTTGAAACCGTCTTCTTGGGCTTTTTTGGATAGAGACGAAAGTGATGACTTTTTGGAAATTTCCACTCTTAAAATCGTATTTTCGGATTCGAGCTTTTGGATTTCGTCTTCTATTTGGGCAATTTTTTGGCCGTCTGTTGCCAGACCGTTTGCAAAAACGAGCTGAGTGAAAAACAAAAGCGTTGCGGCTGCGGAAATCACAACCATAAGCTTAACTTTCACACCTCCTGTGTGTTTTTTCTCTTGTTTATTACGATTTTTAAAATCGGATACTGGTAACATAATTTGCTTTAAGGGACAACCAAGGTTTCCCCTTAATATTCCCCTTCCTTCAATGGCCGAATTTCAGCGGCTGAGCCTGTCTGAAATTTAATTTTTAGATTCTCTCAGCTACACGCAACTTGGCGCTTCGGGATCTTGGGTTTGCCAAGATTTCAGTTATTTGGGGGCCGATTGGTTTTGGTGTTAATACCTTTAGATTTCTTTGATGCTTGAAGAATCGTTTGACTATTCCATCTTCAAGCGAATGAAAGCTTATTACTACCAACCGGCCCTTCTTATTTAAAAGTTCGAGAGTCTGCGGTAACGCTTTTTCTAAATTTAAAAGTTCGCTGTTGACAACAATTCTTAAGGCCAAGAAAACCTTGGTCGCCGGATGCAATTTTTTTGCCTTATACTTTTTTCGAACACCTCCAGTTTTGTAAACTTCTTCTATGACCCGAGCAAGCTCTGCAGTTGACCTAATGGGCTTCAATTCACGGGCGCGGCAAATAGCGCCAGCAATTGCGAAAGCATACTTTTCCTGACCAAACGTTTTAAAAATTTCATAAAGCCTCCTTTTTTCGAAATTATTTACAATATC
>MFBF01000057.1:0-649 GCA_001774865.1 Candidatus Curtissbacteria bacterium RIFCSPHIGHO2_02_FULL_42_15 | reverse complement strand
GCTTGAAACCCCCAAATCAAAAAGTATTCCGTCTACTTTTCCAAATCCCGCCTCTTTGGCAATTTGTTCGATGTCTGCAAAATTCCCCTGAACCAAAACTAACTCTTGAGTCTTGATTCTAGACTCCAGACTCTTCCTAATGTATTCGATTGCCTCCGGGTCACGGTCGACACCTAAAACTTTCGATCCCTTGTTGAGTAACCCTTCCGTGTGTCCGCCAAAACCGCAAGTCGCATCGATAAACAATTTACCGGGTGCAAGATCCAAAAACTCTAATGTCTCTTGTAAAAGTACCGGTGTATGCAGTCTCATGCCTCTCCTCCTAGATTCAGCTTATGCGCTTCCCAAGTCTTCTCGTCCCAAATCTCAAAATGGTCCCCCGCTCCGATTATTGTTGGACTTTTAATCTCTGCATACTCCAAAAGCCCACTAGGAATAACAAACCTGCCCTGATCATCAAGCCTGATATACTCGGCTGCTGCAAAAAAGAATCGTCTAATATCACGAGAAGCCCTGTCGGTAATCGGCCGGTCCAATTGTTTTTCCGACTGACTCTGCCAAGCTTGGGTATCAAACCCAAAAATGCATTTTTCGAAGCCAAAGGACAAAATGATTTCATTTGTCGCCAAGTATTCACGGATTTTTTTTG
>MFBF01000056.1 GCA_001774865.1 Candidatus Curtissbacteria bacterium RIFCSPHIGHO2_02_FULL_42_15 | reverse complement strand
ATAGACTTGACCCTTTTGACCTTTTAGAATAACCAAAATTAAACCGTTAACAAGATCGTCAACATAACAATGGGTACGGGTTTGCAAACCCTTGCCGTGGATTGTTAAAGGCTGATCAGAAAGAGCCTGGCGCAAAAATTGCGGGATGACCCGAGTGTCTTTTTCGGACATTTTAGGACCGTATGTATTAAAAACACGCACGATTTTGGCATCGAGCCTGTATTTTCGCGCGTACATTAACGTTAAACTTTCTGAAAACCTTTTGCCTTCCTCGTAAGGACTACGGATTCCAACGGGGTCGACATTGCCGGTGTAATCTTCTTTTTGCGGAGAAACTTTGGGGTCGCCGTAAACCTCTGAAGATGAGGTAAAAAGGACGGTTGCCCCAGTTTTTTTGGCAAGCTCCAGTATGTTTCTGGTGCCAATAGAGCATGTTAGAAGCATCTCCTCGGCCAAAGGAACCAAATTATTGACTCCAGTCGGACAGGCAAGATGGAAAATAAGTTCGAAGTTCGAAGTTAGAAGTTCGAAGTTTTTCGGCCAAGGTTTTGTAATATCGTGTTTGATAAAAGTGAATTTTGGATATTTTTTAAGATCACGGATATTTTTGGAGCTTCCGGTAATAAAGTTATCGACGGCCGCAACTTCATGACCATCTCCAAGAAGTCTTTTGCATAGGTTCGCGCCGACGAAACCTGCCCCGCCTGTAATCAGAATTTTCATAATTTCTATTCGAATTATAGGATATGAATTATATCAGGAGTGCCCTCGTGTTTCAAGCATAAATTTTCTCTGATTTAAGACTAGAGTCTAATGATATGGGGTTGTCTATACTTGGAGAGGGTATTTTTAGTGTCTATCAAGGGTTTTTTGGAACGGACAAGGGTTCTGTAGGGAATCTTCTTGTGAGCTGTGGTGATTATAATAAGATCGTGCTCACGGACTGTCTTTGAGGTGAGCTTTTTGGAAGTATAACCGTTTATATTTTGAACATATGGGTCATGATAAGAAACATTCATGCCTGATTTTTCCAATTCTTTCCAAATTTTTAAAGCCGGCGACTGGCGGATATCCGCAGTTTCCTCTTTGTAGGAAACGCCAACCAAAAGTACATTCGGATTGTGCCCGTTTTTTACAAATTTGCCGTTTATAACCTCAACTGCCTTTTGGGCCACTTTTTGGGGCTGAGCCTCATTAACGGCTGCAGCGGCTTCTACGACCTTAAGATTAACTTTGGTTTTTGCAGCTGCATCCAAAAGATGGTATGGCAAAACCGGAATACAATCCCCGCCAGCTCCCGGCCCCGGGTAATGAGCCAAGAAACCAAACGGTTTTGTGGAAGCGGCACCGATTACTTCCCAGATATCAATTCCAATACTTTTGGTGAACTGATTAATTTCATTAATCAGGCTGATATTAACAAGCCTGAACACGTTTTCCAAAACCTTTGTCATTTCGGCAGCCTCCAGAGAAGAAACCGGATAAACTTTTTCGACAAAGCTTGAGTAAAATAGTGTCGCAAGCTTCAAGGACGCCTCATCAATTCCGGAAACAACCTTAGGAGTATTTGTGACGTTAAACTTTCCATTGCCGGGATCAACCCTTTCCGGAGAAAAAGCCAGGAAGAAATCGCTTCCTTTAAGCTGAGAACCGGAAGCAAGTATCGGGTAAAGCAAATTCCTGGTTGTTTGGGGTGCGACTGAGCTTTCCAGAATGACCAGCTGTCCTTTTTTTAAATTAGCTGCAATTCCGGAGGCAGCTTTGGTTAAAATCGAAAAATTCGGCCTGTTATATTCGTCTACCGGTGTCGGAACGCAAATTGCGATAACATCGCATTCCTCAAGTCTTTTAATATTTTCTGTTGCCTGAAAATTCTTTTTGCCCAGGGAGTTTATTTTGGCGACTTTTTCAGAATCTATATCAAATCCTAAAATCGAAAATCCGCCACTTTTTACTGCCTCAGCCAATGCCGATCCGACATAACCCATGCCGACAATACCAACTTTGGCTTTTTTGCTCTTTATAAGTTTTGACAGGCGACTTGTAGTTTTCTGCTGCATTGATTATTTTTATCATTTGGGCAGTTATTTCGAAATAAAATTGTAATATAAAATTGCCCTATAGTCAACTAGAGAGCAAATTGGGCAGAATTTTGGAGGGCAGAAAGATTACCTAAACATTGTAGGCAGGAAATTTTCCGCAAGTCAAGAAGTGAAAAAGCGGAATTTTAAACGCTAAGAAGCAAACTTTCTTCCTTGGCGAAGACTTAAGGAACTGACCGCAGCCGGTAAATGGAATCTAGTTTATGAGGATAAACTCGCCGGGGTGTTTGTCAGAAACTAAATTACTTTCTGATGCGGTGAGATATGGAAGCAAATTTTCTTTCCCTTTGCCCTGCAAGCTTCCTATATCTGAAAATCCCGAATAATGTTAATGGAATAAGCGAAATAAGCAGCAATTTCCAATTAAAGCTTAAGGAAATTATATTGGGGGTTTTTGCGCCAAGAACCTGTGCTCCGTCAGAACTTCCGCCACCGCCTGATCCCTGATCTTCATCATCAGTACCTCCGCCGAAAAAGAACGGGCCAGATCCTCCGCCACTTCCAAAGAAATTACCATTTGCACTATTGCTTTGGGCAATCGCCACCTGGCTGTTGCCGGTAATTAAGTACGATCCGCCGTTCCCACCGGACCCTGAAGTTCCCGAAGATGAGCTTGCAGAGTTTGAGCTTGATGCTCCTCCGGCTCCTGCCGAGTTATTATTGACGTCCGGATCCTCGCCCGGCGGGACAGCATCTCCCAGCCAGCTTCCAAATACGTTTACGATCCCCACCATAACTGTTCTGCCTATGATATTGGAATTGATGAAGTTTACAATCGAAGCAGCGATATTAGCATCTCCAGTTTTAATCGAGGAATCTCCGCCGGTATTGTAGCTTGCTCTATTTCCGCCTGTGTTGGCGGTCAAATTCACATTGTTGGTAATGTTGGCATTGTTGTTAATTACCAAATTATTGGTTGAATCGGCAGTTATTGCCGCATTGTTTGTCGAATCAGCGCCATTTCCGGAATTTGTCGCGATAATCTGGCCATTTTCGTCCACAGTAAATACCAAGCCGTCGGAACCGGAGTAGTTTGTACCCGTTAGAGCACCGACGATCTTGCCTGTCCATGTTCCCATGTTGTTAACCAAAATCACCCAAAGCGGCTCATCCGAAGCGCTAAGTAAGTTAATATTAGCCAGATTTAAAATTTCCGCATTAACTGTAACATCCCCTGTTTCAATTGAACTTTCCCCGCCGGTGTTGTAATTGGACTGATTGCCGCCGGTATTGCCGTCAATAGTAAGGTAGTTGTCGATATAGGCATAGTTGGCAAGATCAACATTGTTCTGGTTTGTAAGATCGATTGTAGCGTCATTGTCGCTTCCTGAGCCGTTGCCGGTATTGGAAGCCGACAGGCTGCTGCCGCCGATCCCCGGTAAATTGTCCGGGAAAATAATGTCGCCTACCAAATCGCCGAAAATGTTAACAACAAAAGCCACCCCTCCGATAACATTTGAATTGACAAAATTCAAAAGATTAGCCGCAACATTGGCATCCCCGGTGGTTATCGACGAATCCCCGCCGGTATTATAGGAAGTGTCGTTGTGGCCGGAATCGGCAATAAGATCCATGGAATTGGCAATATCCGCGTCGTTTGTGATGTCGACATTGGTATTGTTGGCCGAATCAATTGTGGCATCGTTTGTCGAATCAGCGCCGTTGCCTGTGTTTTCAGCAGACAAATCACCGAATCCGCCGCAGACCCCGCACCCGAAAAGTCCGTCAGGAACCAAAAGAATTACATCTCCGACCTGGTCATCGATAATGTCGTATTGGACTACTCCCATTCCCGTTTCATTTGCCGCATTAATTAAAATTCCTGAAACATTGGAATCCCCGGTTATAATTTCTGTCTCTCCGACATTGTATGAGGAAGTATTGACGCCCGATACGGCAGTGAAATCAAGATTATTTGTGACATTTGCTGTATTATCAATTTCTACTGATGAATTGTTATTGGACGTGACTTGTGCCGAATTATCACTTCCTGATCCATTTGCGCTATTTGTAACAGAAACATTGTCCGTACAAACAGAGCACGTTGGAGTTACGGTAGTTGTTGCCGAATTGGCATTATTAACTACTACTCCACCTGCTGATGCATCTCCCGTCTCAATAGATGTGTTCCCGACATTACCAGAATTATTCCTCTCCCACTCTTCTTTATCGGCCAAGTACTGATAATACTTATCAATTCGCTCCTCGCGAGTAAGCTCTTCTTCCTCGTCCTGGTTATCTGAATCGCCGTAAGTTTCAATGTCGTCTCCAGCATCTGCTTCATGGGCTGGCTCTGCCTCTGTAGCGGGTGAAGCTTCGCTTGCATTTGTAGTAACAGGGGAGGGCGATGGAGATGCAACACTGGTATCTGCTTCTTGGGCAGGCGCTGCTTCTTGGGCAGGCGCTGCTTCTTGGGCAGGCGCTGCTTCTTGGGCGACTGCTGCCAGTGGTGACGAAAACGCAAGCGCCAGCGCTAAATATATTACTGCAATAATTTTTTTTATCTTTTTCATTCTGAAACTTTATCCGGCAGTTAACTATTGGGGCAGCTACATGCTGCATTAGTCTTTCCTTTCATTCTTGAGGGTTACCCTCAGAGTTCTTGTATTGAGACTCCAACCCTTCGGGTAAAGCCCCCAAGAATTAAAAGGTTTATTCGCCTTTTAGTCTAAAAGACCTAAAAGCAAAGCCAACAGACCTTCGAGGTTGATATCAATATCGATATTTTCTCCATCGAGATCAACATCTCCGACTTTATTAACGTTGGCTTCATTATTGACGTCTACGTCACTTGAAGCATCCCCTGTCTGGATTGACGGGTCTCCATCAAAGTGAGTATTGTCCTCAGCTTCGTTGTCGCCGGTGTTGGATTCGGCTTCGATGTCGTTACAGGCATTATCTTTGCCATCTTTGCCATCGCGACCACGGTATCCATGTCCGCCACCGCATTCGAACTCGTTATCTTGATCGACTTCAAGCTCGCTTTCAAGATCTAAGATGACATCGTTGTTTGAATCAGCACCATTGCCACTGACCTTGACGGATCCATCGACGATACAACCGCAGGAATCAACATCTGCCCAATTCAAATTGGCAGTGTTGGTGACATCAACTGTAGCATCGGCATCACCGGTTTCGATTGAAACATCGCCACCAGTGTTATCTTCTGCCTCGTTGTCGCCGCTTTCAGCGTCAACCTCGATGTCATTTTCGATGTCGGCCTCGTTCTCTTGTTCGATTTCGACTTCATTTTCGAGATCAAGATTGACAGTGTTATCGCTGTCTGCTCCGTTTCCGGTTACCCATACTGAGAACGAACCGCCGCTGTTGTCTCCTCCAACAACTGCAACGTTTGCGTTAGCATTGTTGCTAACGGTAACGGTACCTTCGGCATCACCGGTTTCAATTGTGACATCGCCACCAGTATTGTCTTCGGCTTCGTTGCCGCCGCTGTTAACCCAGACGTCAACATCATTATCGAAGTCGGCCTCGTTTTCTTGTTCGATTTCGACTTCATTTTCAATATCGACTGTTACGTCGTTGTCAGACTTGCTACCGTTACCGGAAATAGTAACTTCAACATCTCCGGGGCAACAAGCGTTAACTTCTGCCTGATTTAAGTTAGCAGAATTGTTGACTGTAACATTAGCCTCTGCTTTACCGGTTTTGATTGTGACATCGCCACCAGTGTTGTCTTCAGCTTCGTTGTTGCCGCTGTTGGCGTCAACTTCGATATTGTTTGTGATGTCGGCCTCGTTTTCTTGTTCGATTTCGACTTCATTTTCCTGGGTATAGTTGACGGTATTGTCGCTGTCTGAACCGTTACCAGAAACCTCAATCGTAACCGCCATAGCAGGCGCCAAGAAAGACGCCGCCACTATAGCAGCTGAGGATACGGCTGTTCCTAATTTAAGAAGATATTTGTCCATTAATTTTTCACCCCCTTTCCTTATCGAAAGATTTCCGTTCTTTTAAGGTTTTTCAAAACCGAAAAAAACGGAGGTTCATCCCTTAGACATATTTGTCTAAGAAACAAACCTCCGTTTGCGGTCGGTTTATTTAAAGCTTTAAGCGTTTAGCTTTCAGCCTTTAGCATTAATGGTGGGCAGAAAACTTAAGAAGAGCAGGCTTCTTTAGGTTTGTTAAAGCTTAACAAAGCTAAATCTGCTTTGTCAACTATTTATCTTACTAAATCTTTACCTCAACTGTTTCCCTGTCTCCTTTAATTTCCCCAAGCAGAAACTTGATATTGGCAGTTCCGTCGGGAACTATATAAACGGTTCTTGTTCTTTTAATGGACAAAGGTTCAACTTTAATCACGTCTGTCTGGATATCCGGAGCAAATTGGCGCCCTGTTGCATCAATTAACCTTAAAAAGTCAGCAGGCCGCACATTCAGGCGATCTCTCGTTGAGTTCTCGATTTCAATATTTATTACTAAAAAGTCCTTACCATCTCTGGGCAGCAGCGGACGGCCTTTATATAGAATTTTTTCAGTCCTCTCAACCGAATTGAAGTTTACTACTAATTTATTGCCTGTATCTTCCCCGGATGTACTCTTGATATTGAATTCGAGTTTTTTATTTAAGGGAGCCGAAACCCCGCCTTCTGTTTTGATTTGTGCAGCGCTATCGGAAGATGCGCCTGATTTGAAAAAATAAAATCCTGCTCCTCCAATGATTATCAGTGCAATCGCCCCTAAGATGATGTACTTGGCATTAGCCGAGGAAAATTTTGGTAATTTTAGGCCCTTCAGAGGGTTTTTTATCTTATTTTCAATTATGCGCGAACTTTTGGCGCTAAAATCGGCAATTTGAGCAAATAAATACTCGGGCAAATTAAGAGTTGTTGTTTTAACAGACATGTTGATTAAAAAACCCAGCCATATATTCGCTTGCAGAAATTTCTGCACGCTCATGTAAACTTGACAGTTTATAGGCCGGGCAGTGCACAGAATAAGCTATGCGCGGATCATTATAATCGAATCAGGATATTTGTCAATAGACAAAAACTAGAAGCTACTTCTACCTTCAAAACGGCCACAGAAAATCCGCGATTGTTAAGGCTACATTAAATACCGGAGTCCAGAAACGTGATTCTTTCGGCTCCTCTTCAAAAACTTCAACGGCAGGAGAAGATTCGGGTGAAGGGCTCAGCGCGGGGCTTTGATCCTGATCCTCGTCATCCGTTCCCAATACTTCTTCTTCGGTACTTTTGGAAACTCCGCTTGAGCTTTCATTTACCGAGACTTTAACCTTGGCATTTTGCGGACTACCCACTTTGATTGTCTTGACACTGGTACTTACCGAGCCTGCAGACTCAATCCTGGCCTCAAGTGAATAGTAGCCCTCGGAAGACGGCGCAGGCAGGCTCGCAGAAAATTTGGAGCCTTCCTTATTTAAGTTATAGCTTTTGATCAAACTGTACTGGTTATCCCTTAAATTGAGCTGGCGTTTGTCCGTGCCTTCATTGTTAGCGGTTGTGCGCACGTAAATCGTTTGTCCTGCGGAAAAATTGGTAGTTTGCGAAGAAAAAGAAGAATCGGAGGCTACCTCAAGCCCATTGTCGCCTGCGTGGATGCTTGCAGATAGACCAAAAACGAAAACGCTTGTTAAAAATAGCGCTGCGGCAGTTAAATATTTCATTGTGAACCTTATTGCTTAGTATAGTCGACCTTCGAGCCTTGCGAAAAGTACTTTTTGTTGCCGTTATTTCTGATAATTTTAACCTTCCTATAAATTGGATTAACTTTGGTAATTGTTCTTTCGGTAATCTGCACAACCCTGTGGTTTTCGATATATATCTCGACGCTGCCATATGCTTTATTTCTTAAAGCATCAACAACCTGGCTGATTAAGGTTGGCGTAATTTTCTGTGTGGAAAAGTCGTTGTCCGTCTGACTCATATTCAGATCGGGCAGGTAGAGACTACTTTATATAACTTTAGGGGGGCTATGTCAAATTCTGATATTCTTGTAATAATCTATTGTGCGCTTTAAGCCTTCTCTCAAGCCAACTTTTGCCCCCCAGCCGACTGCTTTTTTCAATTTTTCGCTTGAGGCAAAGTTTGCCGGAACATCCCCTGCCCGCTCACCTAAATCATCAATCGCAACTTTATAGCCTGCAATCTTAAATATCTCATCAATGACATCTTTTACTTTGACACCTTTTTCGGTTCCGATATTATAAATTTCAAACCCGGAAAGCGAAAGAACGTCAGCATGCGCCCTCGCCAAATCCTCGATATAGATAAAATCGCGAATCTGCTCACCTTTCCAGTAAAGAGGGATGGGTTTTTTGGCCAAAGTTGCTTTTATAAAATTGGGGATGGCGTGGGTTTCCGGATCGTGCAGTTCGCCCGGACCGTAAGGATTGAAATAGCGCAGGATTATAACATCGAATCCAAAAACCGCATGATACGACTGTAAAAAGGCTTCAATCGAGGCTTTGCTTGCGCCGTAGGGATTGTCAGGGTTAACCGGCGCGTCTTCTTTTATCGGTAGCTTTTGCGGATCTCCGTAGACGCAGGCACTAGATGAAAAAATTATTTTTTTGACATTCTCGGCTCTCATGCTTTCCAAAAAAGAAACAGTGCCGATAACATTGTTTTCGCAGTATTTTATGGGGTCTCTGACCGACTCGGGAACAATGATTAGACCTGCCATGTGGATAACGGCATCTGCACCTTTTAGGGCTTTTCTCGATTGGACTGTATCTTTAATGTCGCCAACGATAAGCTCTGCACGCTTGTCAACGGTTTCTTTTTTTGACGACGAGAGGTTATCAAGGACTACAACTTTATGTCCCTGATCCAAAAGAATTTTTACAACGTGTAAACCGATAAATCCGGCGCCCCCTGTAACTAGTATTCTCATAATTTTGAGCAATTGCGAAAAATTATATCAGAGGAGCGCCATTGGCATGAACGCAATCGAGCCTGACTCGACGAAGTGTGCCAAGGCGACCTGCTGATATAAATTAATCAAATTTTGATTTTTCATATACGGGCACAACTATTTTACCCTTTTTGCCGTTTACCGGGATATCAAGGGCAAATCCCAAAGCATTGGCAACAGAAACTCCGACTCGTGTTCCGGTAAATGAACCGGGGCCGCAATTTACCTCAACCGCAGTTAAGTCCTTGAGGTTTAACTCATTCTTTTTGAGAATTTTGACAATCATCGGCAAAAGTACCTGTGACCCGAGTTTTTGCTTTTGGATTAGCCTTTGAGTTTTCCCATTTCTCGGATCTTCCAGCTCCACTTTTACTTCCTCTCTTTTAGTTGTATCAATTTTTAATTTCATACACTTTCACTACGATGATTCGTATCATCATAGTGTAATTGCCCCCCGTCGCAAGACTTTTGGCGGGTCGAAGGTTGCATCGACAACCGTTGATTCTACTCCTCCTTCACATTCTCCTTCCATAACAAAATCAACTAGCTTAATCAAATCGGGGTTAAGTTCTTTGTATGACTTCGGCGTCGGATGCCCGTGGAAATTGGCAGATGTGCCGATAATCGGAACACCTACTCCATCAATCAGTGATTTGACGAGTTGAGAATCCGGCATGCGGAATCCTATTTTCTCTCTGCCATTTTTTGACTTAAGGACTATAGTTAATGCCCCCGGCCAAAATTTTTTGATAAGCTCCTCTGCTGTTTTATAGATAATGGCAAGATCTTCAATCTGGCTAAGACTAGAAACTAAAATTGGGAACGGCTGGCCGGATGGGGTTTTTTTAATTTTATAAAGGCGGGGTACTGCATCTTTATCATCAAAGCGGCAGCCGATTCCATAAACCGTATCGGTCGGGAAAATAACAACGCCGCCTTTTTTCAGAATCCTTACCGCTTCTTTAATCTGATCTTCTAGTGATTGATCCTTCATGTCATTTGCGATTTTTGATGGAAATTTTCCGACTTTTTTCTCCCGTCACATTGATAATCACATCAATTCTCTTTTTCGGTAAAACATCTCTAATTTTTTCCGCCCATTCCAAAACAACTATCCCTTCTTCTGAAAATATCTCCTCAAGCCCCAGATTTCTAAAGTCGCCTGAATCCTGTCCCCTGTATAAATCGATGTGATAAAAAGTCAAAGGTTTTTTATGATGCAAAAACGGATAGGAACGCATGAAAACAAATGTCGGGGAGAGAACTCTTCTTTTAATACCCAACCCCTTTGCTAGACCCTGGACAAAAACCGTTTTCCCTGCACCTAAATCTCCAAATAACGCAACCACGGACCCCGCATCAAGAGTCTTGGCTAACTGCTGGGCTACTTTTTTTGTTTCTTTGGGTGAATTTGTTCTAGCTTCCATATTACATATGCAGAAATTGCCGCACCTGAAAAGTCAAAAGCCAAGTCATAGACTGCGGCATTCCTGCCGGGAACAAAGCTCTGATGAATTTCATCAGTTGCTGCGTAAATCATTGTCAGGACAAATGAAAAAACCCAGTTTTTTTCTGTTGCCCGCAGGAACAATGCATAAAGTACCGCATATTCTGTCAAGTGCGCAACCTTTTTTGCCGCAAAATCCCATATAAAGAACTCGGCAACCGTTATTTGCTGAATTGAGGATAAGGCAAAAATGACAGCCGCCCATAAAAAAACAGGCAGCCACCTGCCTAAAATTGAATTTTGTGAATTACGCTTCAATTGTTCCCACTTTCCTCTTTTTCGCTTACAGATTTTCGCCTAAACCAGAAATACAGCCCCGCTGACAACCCCATTATTATCGCACCGGATCCGGCAACTGCTCCAGCGATTTTTATTCTGTTTGAAGATTCCTCTGCCTTTGACTCAGCAGACGGTGTAGGAGAAGCGCTTGAGTTAATCTCGGTGACGGGTGATTTTGTGCTTTCCTGAGTACGACTCGAACCTAAAACAGAGGCGGTTTTAGAATTTTGGGTTTTGGAGGTCGGAGAGGGAGAGACCTTGGTTGAAGGACTTGGCGACTTTGATTTGCCGGATGTTGAGGAAGTTGTTTGGGAAGTTGTGCTTTGAGGCGTTGGGGTTGGATTTGGATCTACAATAACTTCACAGTTAGAATTAGTTGATTCGGGTGTTGGGGAGCAAGTGTTCCAATTATCGCTTCCGTCGGGATAGCGTCCAAAAGTAACATCGGTGTCACTAGTGGTGTATTGATACTTATCAATTTCGCTAGCTCCATTCTTTAGATAGATTGTGTCTCCATTTTTATTAAGTCGGTTACTTACATGAAATAATTTAAAAGATTGTTTGGCAATTATAGTGTTATCTGGGATTTTAAGCATATCGCTAGAAGTTCCTTCGTCATCCAAAATCCAGCCTGAGACATCAATATCATTTTGGGAAGGATTGTAGAGCTCTACCCAATCATTACCAGAACTTGGCATTGGAAGAAGTTCATTTATGACTATTATTGTATCGGCGAAAACCGGTGGGTGAAAAAGTAAAAAGGATACAAGAACAACCGAATAGACAACTTTTTTGGGCATTAGCCCAAAAAATAGTTTCTTTTTTATAAATTGTCAATTAGGGAATATGCCAGTAGAGCGTAACCAAACCGTTTTCGTGATCAACAACAATGCCTTTACCAATCGGCGTGCCGCCCGGAATATTGGAACGGCAGGGTGCAGAAGTAAAATAAGCCTCGCCTTTTTCCATTGCTTTAATCGGCGTGCCAAACGGGTTGGCAATATCGATTCCCGTGTGCGTCCCCAAAAAGTAAACCTCTCCGTACCAGGTTGTGACATTTTGAGAATAGCCCGGTACCGGCCTTTCGTACTGTCCGTTCTCAAGATAGGGTTTCGGGTCTACCCTGTTGCCGATGATTCTGCCGCCTTCGACTTTTGCATCGGTATAAACCTCAAGATGCAAATGGGGACCGGTAGAACAGCCGCTTGAACCAACCGAGGCAATCACCTCACCTTTTGAAACAGAACCAAGCTTAGCACCAATGTTACCCAAGGCCTGCGAAATCGAAGCCGCGTCCGCCTGAAGACGCATCAGCTCATTTTGGTACCGCTGTTCGTCATTTTTGACAACCGCCAAAAATCCGTCTTTTTCCTTTTTTTGGACAGCCAAAAGGGCAACGTTTGCATCCAGCTTTTTCTTGACCTCTTCAATCTGGGCTTGCTTAATTTCCCTTTCATCCTTTTGGTTTGAATAATTCGATTTTGTTTCCTGCAGACTTGCTAAAACTTTTTTGTCGTTTTCCTGAATGTGCTTGATGTATTGAATCCTAAGAACCAAGTCGGAAAAGTCGCGCGAGGCAATTAAAAGCTCTAAATTGGAAACAAAACTTTGTTCGTAAGTGGCAACAATGCGCTCTCTTAAAAGCCGCTCAAGAGTATCGACCGATTCCGTGATGTAATCTATACGAAAACCTAATACGCCGATTTCTTTTTCTAACTGATTTAAGGTAGCCTCAGCTTCTTCTATTTTTAATTCGGTTAAATTTATCTGGCTGTTTATCAGGGAAATTTGGCCGTTTAAATCTCTTTCCTGTGCTTTAAGACCTGAGATTTTTGCTTCGGTTTCGGCAATTTTTTTCTGAATGTCCTGGTATTTACTAACATCCGATTGGGCAAAAATCTTCTGGTTTGAAAATAGAAAAAGAGCAAAAAAGAGGGACAGGAAAAAAAGTACAGGCAAAAAGAGCTTTTTTTGCATATTAATATCTTACCTAATCTTAAGGTACCTGTACAAAGCGATGGCGGCACCGATAATTCCAACAAGCGCTGCAGCCAGCGCTTCTGCCGCCCAAAGGTAGAGGAAAAACAAAGGGTTAATCGGAAAAACACGGATGTCGCCTAAGAAATTTTGGATCTGCGGCGAATAGAAAAGCAAAAGCACGTAGATTAAAAGGACGGAAATTGAAGCACCCAAAATCCCGTAAAGCGCCCCTTCTATAAAAAACGGCCTTGCTATATACCACTTGGTTGCACCAACCAGACTCATGATGGAAACCTCTTCTCTCCTTATGGCAATCCTCATGCCGATGACCATAATTATAATAAGGAAGGAGACAGAAAGTAGAGTTGAAACAAAAACAAGACCGCCGAGGCGAATGGTCTTGGTCCACTTGACAAGCTGTTCGACTAAATTTTCCGGCGTAATTACTTTATCCACGTGTTCGCTTGCCTGGGTAAGGTCGGTAATTTGCTTAATGTCTGCGGCGCGGTTAACGGAAATATCAATCGATCTTGGCAAAAAATCGGCAGTTACGGATTCCAGCAAAAGCGGGTCGTCTTTATTGCGCTCCCTGTAAATTGCCAGGGCTTCTTCCTTTGAAACAAACTTGATCTCTTTGGTTAATCCCGTTGATCTTACGTTGGCTGTCAAATCGTCAATTTCGGTTTGATTCGCCTCATCGTTAAAAAAAACAATCACTTCGGGTCTCTGCTCGATATAATTCAAAACTATCTGTCCTCCGATTATTAAGATTATAAAAATCGAAGAAACGAAAAAGGTAAGAGACATTGCCAAAGCCGCCGCCAGTGCCTGGTAAGGACTTCTTCGCAAAAGTTTGACCGTTTTTTTAATCTGGTTCATATTTGCCCTCTTTTTGGTCTTTTTCTATTTTACCCTTTTTGAGATGAACAACTCTTTTTTTAAATTTATTGACAATTGCGGCATTATGAGTGGCCATAAGGATTGTGGTGCCTTCTTTGTTTATTTTTTCCAGAAGTTCCACAACTTGCTCTGCCGTTTTCGGGTCCAAATCACCTGTGGGCTCATCGGCCAACAAAACTTCCGGTTTTGAGACTATAGCCCGGGCAATTGCTGTTCTTTGCACTTCTCCGCCGGAAAGCTGGGCAGGAAAATAATCCGCCTTTTCTAAAATTCCGACCTTTTCAAGAGCTTCCGAAACTTCTTTTTCAATTTCTGAGTCCGATTTCTTCAAAACCTCCAAAGAAAGCGCCACATTTTCAAAAACAGTCCTTGAAAGAAGAAGTTTAAAATCCTGAAAAACCGTTCCGATCCGCCTTCTTAAAATATGCAGTTTGTTTTCGGGAATCTTGGCAATATCGTCTTCATTGAACAAAACCTGGCCTGATGTTGAAACAAGTTCTTTGGTAATTAGCCTAAGGAGTGTCGATTTGCCGGCACCGGAAGGGCCTGTGATAAAGACAAAGTCAGAACCCTCGATTTTTAAGTTAATATCATCAAGGGCGACTTGGCCGTCGGGGAACTGTTTAGAAACCGCAATAAATTCCAGCATCAGGCAGATGTTTCAATTATTATTGAACCTCTACTTTTCCAACATCCATGAGCCATCCAACTTGGGAAGAGCCAAAAGTCTCTCCAAATACTTTAACCTTTTTGCCGACGTATTCATCTAAATCCAGAACAGAGGATGTCAGATAAGCAGTCTGGGATTCTCCGCCGGGCCGCAATAACTTGTGTGTCCCCTGGGCGTATTTATCAAGATCATCATTCTTCTCAACAGTCCCTTCTGCCTCATCCCGGAATGTCTGGGCAAAAGACTCCTGCTGCTGGGGACTAAGCTCTTCCTCTTCAATCGACTTAGCCTGCTGATTCTGGGCTTTTGCCTTTTGAACTGAGGTTAAAACTAATCCCGTAAAAATGCCAAGACCAACAATTACAAGTACTATAAAATAGGGTAGGATTTTAGCAAATTTTGTTTTGTCGGGAACAGCACGCAATTGCTCACTTGTTTTAGGCTGAGGCTGGCTGGAGTTAAGATTTATTTCTTCCATGATTTTTACTTCGCTCATTAAGTCAGCATTTGCTTTACTCGTCTGACGTAATTAGCAGAGCTAATTATAGCAAGCTGAACGCTTGATGTAATTTCGCTCCGCTTATTATAGCAAGATGGGTTTTTGCCCAGCAACATTAGAAGTCAATCTCTTGGGACAAAGAGAGTTCTTGTTTAACAAATTCATCCAAATTGCCGTCTAAAACACCCGCAGCATCAGAAGATTCAAAGTTAGTCCTCAAATCCTTGACCATTTTGTACGGATGAAGGACGTATGAACGGATTTGGTTGCCCCATCCGGGCGTCACATGACCCCCTTTTAGTTTCTCTTTTTGCTCCTTTTCTTCCCGCATTTTGATTGCAAAAAGCTTGGCCGCCAAAAGCTTCATGGCATTTTCCCTATTTTGCGCCTGATATCTTTGAGTTTGGCAAACCACAGTGATGCCGGTTGGTTTGTGCTTGATCCTAACTGCTGTGGAAACCTTATTAACATTTTGGCCGCCGTGGCCACCGGAGCGGAATGCTTCGAATTCAATATCTTCCGGTCTTATCTCAATTTCGGCGGATTCTTCGACCTGGGGAACAACTTCAACCAGCGCAAAAGATGTTTGTCTTAAATTGGCTGCGTTAAAAGGGGACTGGCGAACCAGTCTGTGCACGCCTGCTTCGTGTTTCAAAAACCCGTACGCGTAATTTTCGTTTGCCGAAATTGCCACTGTCTTAAAACCAGCCTCTTCGCCGGGAATTTCGTTGATCACGTCATATTCCCAAGCCTTCGAGGCAAAATACTTCTGGTACATTCTGGACAGCATCTCAACCCAATCCATGGCCTCGACTCCACCTTGACCGGCATGGATTGATAAAATGGCCCAGTTTTCATCGTATGGGCCTGATAAAAATAGCCGGGACTCAAGCCCATCAATTTTTTCCTTGATAGTCTTTACTTCTTTTTCTAACTCTTTTGCCAGTTTATCTTCTTCCTGCGCCTGGCCGATTAGCACCCCGAGACCTGTCAGGTTTTTTTCAAGATAGTCAAAATCTTCAATCTCGCCCCTGAGCTGGTCAATCTTTTTCATGATTTTTTGCGCGTTTTGTGAATCATGCCAAAAATCGGGTTTTGCGCTTTTAGCCTCAAGTTCTCTTAGCTCTTTTTGCTTTTTATCGCGGTCAAAACCTTTTTTGACAGTCTGGAACCGGTCTTTTAGTTCAGCTATTTGCTTTTGATAATCCATGACAAGTAATTATATCTCAGATGAGCGTCCTGAGCTTATCGAAGGGCGAACTGCTGATATATCACATGAATGCCGCAATAAGGAGAATAACACCCAACACCACTCTGTATATTACAAAAGGGTAAAGGGTTTTTGTAGAAAGATATTTGAGGAAATACTTGATTGTTAAATAACCAAAAATGGCCGACGAGATCATTCCAACGAGGAAAAAGTTAAGATCCGAAGACCCAAGCGTTTGTGTAGTGATCACCTCGAAAAATTTTTTAAGACCGGCGCCGGCTATCACCGGCCCTGCCAACATAAAGGCGAACTTTGCCGCCTCTTCTCTTTTTAGGCCCAAGAACAAACCGGCAGAAATGGTTGAACCGGATCTTGAGATGCCGGGGATTAATGCAAGCGATTGAAACAGCCCAACTGCAAGTGAGTCAACTATTGTTGTTTTTTCTTTAGTTTTTATTTGCCTTCCTAATTTTTCTGCCAGAATAAATACGAAACTAAAAAGTATAAGGGATAAACCGACTATCCAGGTTTGCCGAAAAGTCGTTTCAATTTGGGTTTCAAGAAGAAGGCCAAAAATAACGGCGGGGAGAGTACCGACAGCCAGTTTTGCGATAAGTCCATTCTTTACCTTAAAGACTTTAAGATAATCTTTGTAGAAAAATACGGCGATAGCCAAAAGAGTCCCCAGATGCAGTGAAGCATCAAAAGCAAGGCCGAATTCGGTTTGCGAAATTCCAAAGATTTTTTCAAAAATTATTAAGTGGCCAGTTGACGAAATGGGAAGAAATTCGGTTAGGCCCTGCACGGCTCCTGCCAAAATCGCCAGTAAATAATTCATCAACTATAGTTTATCGTTTATTTTTAGATTTTGGAAACTATTGGTGGACTTGGACGCGGGTGCCAACAGAAGCCCAGTTGAAAACAACACCGGCTTCTTCGGGCCTCATGTTAACACAGCCGTGGCTCATTGGCTGGCCGAAGTTATTGTGCCAGTAGGCCCCATGAATGCCGTAACCTTTATAGTAATACATCGTGTAGGGAACGTTGGGCAGATCATAAAAAGTTCCCAGTGCTTTTGAACCGCCTTTCATTCTGGTGTATCGAAGTTTTGTCCAGATTCGCCACTCACCCACCGGCGTCGGCGACCATTTACCGGTTGAAACCAGAAAAGTACCAACCTGCTTTGTCCCCTCTCTCATATATAATCTCTGCTCTGACAAATCCACCTCTATCCATTTTTCTGCACCTGAGGTTGTCTGACCTAAAACGCTGGATGCTACAGTATCATAAAAATCGACATTTCTGTTTAAAAATACCGCTCTTTTTTCGTTTTCATATTCCCCGCTTTGGGCATTTATATCCTCGACATAATCATCCGAGGCGATATTATTTACGTTGAGCCCGACTTTCGACCCGAAATTTTGATACGTAAGATAAACATAACGTCTTACGGAAACTGCCAAAAGGATAAAAAGTAATACAAAAACCCCTAAGACAACAATATGAATGGTTCCTCTTTTTAATAAAAGCCTCATAACTTTAGTATTTAAAAGAAAAGGACGAATGTCAAATTAATTTTGTCTTGCTGTACCCCTTAAGGTAAGAATAAGTCTCAGTCGACAAAACCCAATAATGGCTGTTCTTGATAAGAGGGGTCAGCGCATTTTGTGAAATTATAGTTGCGTTCTTCAGGATGTTTGAGCCCAAACAGTCCGTAATTTATTTGCGGCTGCGGAAAATAATTATAAAAAGGAATGTAAATATTATAAACCGGAATTTCGAGACTGGGCTTAACGGTCTTGAGGTTAAAATACCACAAAAGATACCTAAACCCAACCCCTGATCCAAAGCCGGCAATGTAATTTACGCCTATACACGCAAAATTTCTTTTGGTTGCGTCCTCTTTAATATTTTGAACCAGTCTTTCCTTGTAAAAATAACCGTCATTTGAATTTTCTGAAAACAGAAGATAAAGATTGTAAAAACCGAAAATTATTAAAGTTAGACCGATTAAAATTCCGGATCTTTTCACTTTGGAGACTTCTGAAAGAAACAGAGATGTTACCGCCAGTGATACCACTACCAAATTATTAAAGTAGTAATCGGAAATTGCCCTTTTTGAGGCAAATTGCGTTGCGATAATCAAAATCATCCAAAGCGCAAGTATTTTAATCTGGTTTTTTGACAAAAGTTGCTTCTTTACCAAAAAAATTAAAGGCAAAGACAGAAAAAAATAAACAACAAAATACGGTGCCTTCCATTTGTAGGTAATAAATTTTGCAAAGCCAATTGAAGCCCCGTCGACGGCTAAGAAAAATCTCTCGACACCTTTTATACCGTTTCTATCCTGGCCGATTGATGCGACAAGTCCGGCTATCTGCTGGAATCCATACCTTATTTCAAATAACCAAAAGGGCAAAGTCAGAAAAACAAAAAAACCAACCGCCCAAAAAATATATTTTCTTTCATATTTTATCTTTGCAAAAAATATTGAGACAGGAACCAAAAGCAACAGGGGAAGCAAAGCTACATGAATATGCCATATTAACCCTGCCAGAATCCCAAACATTACAAGACCTTTTCTGTCACCCTTTAAAGTTATAAATAGTGCATATAGATACCAAACCGACCAAAGAATGGTCGGCTGAGTAGGTACAATCCATCGGTCAAAAAAGGCAAGAGGCAAAGAACTTGCATATAAAAATACACCGATTAAGGCAGCTTTCGAACTAAAAAGTTTATAAAAAACATAATAGATGCTAAGAAGGACAGCGACTGCGACTGGAGTTGCAACAAAATAGGCAGAAAGCGGATGGTAGCCAAACAAGACATAAAACGGCGCCAGCAGATAATAATAAAGGGGGCCGATAAAAACACCCTCGATACTGGTCAACTGCCCGATAAGCCTAAAATGCCCCGATAAAATGTCTCTGACTATGAAGGAGTAAAGATCCTGATCATGCTCAAAGATGTAAAATTCCCGAAGTTTATAAAGCCTGAAAAATAATGCGATACCTATGATTAAAACCAAAGGAAGCCATTTAGCGGCAATTGCATATGTTCTGCGCGGCATATGATGTTGCAAGTATCTTCAATTTGAATGCTGGGTGTCAATATTTATGCGAAGCGGATTTTTTAACCTTTGTGATACGGGGCGCCTACGAGACCGCACTTTTTCCATTTATAGGGATTTTTCGTATTTGGGTCTATTGCTCCGCAGGGGCATGGGTCGTTTCTGCCGATTTTGTTGACAGTTAAAGGCTTCCGGTTTAGGGATTCAAAAGGATTAACTACGCCTGACTGTTGACTTTCAACTGTTGACTGTGAACTTCTCTCGAGAGCTTCAAGTTTTTGAATTTCCGCCTCCAGCTCTTCATCGGACATTTCCGTCGGATCTTTTTCAACAGGAGACTGAGCTGTTGCCTGTCCGACATAGCCTGCGGCATCAGTCGCTGGCGGGCGGGGTCCATCAGGCTCTTGGGACGCGTCGAGTGTTGGTTGTGGAGAATTACCGGATTCAAGTTTTGCCTCGGGATGGACTTCAACGCCTTTTTCCTCAATTTCCTCGATTTTTGGTTCCTGCCGCACCTGAACCTTGTAAATCCTGTGGACAATTTCGTAGTCAATAGAGACCATCAGCTTTTCAAAGAGGGAAAAGGCCTCCTGCTTATACTCAACCAAGGGATCTCTCTGGCCTGCTGCTCTAAGTCCGATTCCTTCACGCAAATCCTCGAGAGTATCCAGATGCTCAATCCAAAGTGTATCCACAACAGATAAACTGACAAACTTCTCAATGTCGCGGGCCACCTTTTCACTTAGCGATTTTTCCCGGTCTTCATAAACCTTGACTGCCAAATTATCTAAAAATTCAACAAGTTTTTGAGGATCCTTAATTTTTGAGGAATCTTCAAGGAGTTTCTTTTGGGAAACTTCGTCAAATGGGACAATCGTTGCGAATTCTTTGATAATTTTCTCGTAATCTGCCTTTTGTCCCTCTTCCGGAAAGTTTATTAGGATTAAATTTTCTACCTCCTTTTTAATCTTTGAAAGCAAATCTTCCTTCAGCTCTTTGGCTTTCCCCTCATCGCTAATACTTTTTAAAATTTCCCGCCTTGCCCCGTAAATTATTTCCCGTTGTTTATTGGCAACGTCGTCATACTCGACTAGGTGCTTTCTGATGTCAAAATTGTGGGTTTCGACTTTAACCTGCGCATTTTCGATAGCCTTCGAGACCATGCCGTGTTCAATCGGGGTATCTTCCGGAAGTTTGAAAGCGGTCATAATTTTGGCAATCTGCTCCCCGCCAAAAAGCCTCATAATATCATCCTCCAGAGAAACAAAAAAACGACTGGAGCCGGGATCGCCCTGCCGGCCGGACCGGCCGCGCAACTGGTTATCGATACGCCTGGCTTCATGACGCTCAGTACCGATAACGTGAAGGCCGCCTAGTTTAATTACTTCTTCATGATCTTTCTGCCATTTTTTAAATTCCGGGCCGGTTGTTTTTGGCCTACCCAACTTATCTGTTGGAGGGTTACCGCCTAAAATTATGTCAACACCTCTCCCTGCAATGTTGGTTGCCAAAGTAACATTACTCTTAATGCCTGCCGCGGCGATAGTTTCTGCTTCCTTTTGGTGATTCTTGGCATTTAAGATTTGGTGAGGAATACCTTTTCTTTTCAAAAGGCCGGCTAAAAATTCGTTTTTCTCAATCGATGTTGTCCCGATTAAAACCGGCTGCCCCTTGTTGTGCCTTTCGGAAACATCATTGGCAACCGCTGTAAACTTTGCCTTTTGTGTTTTGTAAACGATGTCCGAAAGATTTTTTCTGATCATCGGTTTATTAGTGGGGATGACTAAAACTTCGAGTTTATAGATCTTATGAAACTCTTCGGCTTCGGTTGCTGCGGTCCCCGTCATTCCGGCAAGTTTTTCATAAAGCCTGAAATAATTCTGGAAAGAAATTGTCGCCAGAGTCTGTGATTCCTGCTGGACTTTTACCCCTTCTTTGGCCTCGATTGCCTGATGTAGACCTTCCGACCAACGCCTGCCCGGCATTAACCTTCCCGTAAATTCGTCAACAATGATAATCTCACCATCTTTGACAACGTAATCGCGGTCTTTTGAAAATAATGTCCTTGCGCGAAGCGACTGCTGAATATGGTGGATCGTTCCAAAATCCTTTTCGTATAAATTGGCAACACCTAAGCGTTTTTCGACCTTGGCAATCCCGTGTTCCGTAAGGTTTGCCGTTTTTAGCTTTTCGTCAATAACATAATCGGTATCTGAAGATAGCTCATTAACAAGCTTGGCAAACTGGAAATATTTATCCGTTGCCTGGGCCGCTGGCGAAGAGATAATAAGCGGAGTTCGCGCCTCATCAATAAGAATTGAATCTGCTTCGTCGACGATTGCAAAAAAGTGCTCTTTTTGGTTAACATCGTCAATTTCCCAAACCATGTTGTCGCGCAAATAATCAAATCCAAACTCGTTATTTGTGCCGTAAGTGACATCTGCCAAGTAGGCATCTTTCTTTTCTACCGGCTTTAAGTGCCGAAGTCTCCAGTCTGTCTGTGTTTTATCTTCAAATTTGGAATCGTAGACAAAGGAGGCCTGCTGGATAATACAGCCGGCTTTAATTCCCAAAGCCTCATAAATCGGCCCCATCCAGCCCAAACCGACACGTGCCAGATAATCGTTGACCGTTGCCAGATGGACGCCTTTGCCTTCCAGGGAATTTAAATACAAAGGGAGTGATGCCGTTAAGGTCTTACCCTCGCCGGTTTTCTGCTCGGCAATTTTGCCCTGATGGAGAACAATGCCCGCTAAAAGCTGAACATCAAAATGCCTTTGTCCAAGGGTTCTTTTGGCAGCTTCTCTGACTGTTGCAAAAGCTTCAGGCAAAAGTTCGTCTAAGGTTTCCCCTTTTTCTAATCTTTTTCTGAATTCTTGGGTTTTTGCCTTAAGGCCTGCGTCTGTCAGCTTTTCAACACTTTTCTCAAGATTGTTTATAACCGCAATTTGCGGATCAATTTTTTTAATCTGCTTTTCGTTTGAATCCAAAAGGCGGCTGAATATTCCTAGCATATTTTTACTTTTTGGCCCTTTCTATAATCTTTGCCCATAGACTTTTTGTGGATCTTCCTGATTCGTGGACTATTTTGTGAATCTTTGGAGATAATCTTTTTTGTCTATTTGGTTTTCTGGTAATTTCTGATTCTCCATCATCTTTCAGGACAGCTTTCATGACAGCCAAGTATAGCAATAATTCGAGGCTTAAATCAAAGCTAACACACAAGAAAAAGCCTCCACAAGCAGTCTGGAGGCTTTTGTCTAAGATTATTGCGTGGAAAAAGGGTTGTCAACCCCAAAATCAACCGATTTTTTCTGAGGGAATTTTGGCAAAACCAGTGTATTTTTGAAGAACTTTTGGAACTGCAATCGACCCGTCTTTGGCCTGGTAATTTTCCAAAATGGCAATTATCGTCCTGCCGATTGCAAATGCCGTACCGTTTAGTATATGTACGAATTTTTTGTTTTGTCCCGCCTGATATTTAATGTTTAGCCTTCTTGACTGGAAATCGCTGGTTGTTGAAACGGACGTAACTTCACGGTATTTTCCCTGAGACGGGATCCATGCCTCAATATCATATTTTCTGGCAGTCGGGAAACCTAATTCTCCTGTACACATTTTGACAACCTGGTAGGGGATTTCTAAAGATTGAAAAAGTTTTTCCTGCAAAGAAAGCAGGAATTCATTTTCCCTGTCATCATCTTCTTCTTTAACAGATGAGACCATTTCCAATTTGTCGAACTGATGAACCCTAAAAATTCCCCGCGTGTCTTTGCCGTAAGAACCTGCTTCTCTACGAAAAGATGTTGAAAAACCAACATATCTTTTTGGCAGATCCGAATCTTTGAATGTCTCATCCATATGCATGGCAACAATCGAATGCTCGGCAGTACCAACCAGATACTGATCACCCAGTTTATAGCCTTCACCGGATAAATATTCCGGATAACCCAACCCTTCAATGACGTTTCTGTTGACAATAACCGGCGGAATTATTGGTATAAAACTTTCCGCAGAGAGTGTGTCCAAGGCGTATTTTACAAGTGCAAATTCCAGAAGTACTGCCTCGTTTTTCAAATAGGAAAACCGCGAGCCGGATACTTTTACCGCCCGTTCGACGTCAATCAGATCTTCGGCAAATCCCAATTCCATATGGTCTTTTGGTTTGAAGCCAAAATCCGGTTTTTTACCCCAGGTTTTGACAATTTCATTTTGCGATTCGTCTTTGCCGAAAGGTACGTCATCTTTTGGGATATTCGGAACGTTTCTTATTAATTTGTAAAAATCCTCCTGGAGTTTTTCGAGTTTGTTTTCTTTTGACTTTAATGCTGATTTTATCTCGTTACCTTTTTTTTCGTCACGCGCATCTGCCGCCAGCTTCCTATGTGACCTGAGCTGATCAACTTCGTCGATCAGCTTTCTTCTTTCCTCATCAACCTTGAGAAGCTTTTGGATATCGACAGGGTAGCCCTTTTGTCTGGCTTTGTCGGAAACTACTTTTGGATTTTCGCGAATAAATTTTATATCTAACATAATTCAAATATGATTTTATCGCAGTCCCATGTTTAAAAATCCCAATGCGAAGTTTAGAGCTAAGATTGAAACAATGATGACTAAAATCAATAAAAAAATAAGTTTCACTTTTTTTGCCAGCTCCTTTCAGGTTCAACTTCGTCTTTTAAAATCATCTCGACAGCAATTTTATGAAACGGGATTTTGGTAATGTGGTAAACCTCTTTAAAATATTTTAGAGCAGTTTGTGCTGCCGGCACACCTTTTGCCTGCGCAAGCGCATCCAAATTATCGGCGACTTTCACCAGTCTGGCCTCCGGTGTTTTTCTGTCCATATATTCGGAAACCAGCGTGATAATTTCTTTTTTGGACGGCAAGTCGGAAACAAGCCACCTGAGACCTTCTTCTTCAATCGGAGCAAATGCGCCCTTGGCCATGCCTTTTACAAAAGTTCCGACATCACCGACTATTGTTTCTGCCATATCATGGAAAAGCGCCATTTTTACAGCTTTATCGACGTTGATTTTGCTTCCTCCTTTTTTCATCTCACTTGCCAGAAAATAGGCAAGCATTGCCGTCGTCCATGAGTGAGCCGCCACAGAATCCGCTTCATTTCTTTTAAATCCAAGGGCAATGAATCCCTGACGGGGTAACTCTTTAGCCCACTGCAATGTCAAAAAAACTTTTAAAATTTTTCTCAAAGTTTCTCTTTTCATATTACTAAATTCACTATGATGATTCGTATCATCATACTAAAGACCTAAGTCTTCTGAATTTTTTTGCATTGCCGTAAGTACTATTCCTACGAATTTCTCAAGGTTGATCTTAAGACCTGTTTCGCACGTATTAATCTGATCACGGTTTGCGCCTGCGGCAAAAGACTTGTCTTTAAATTTACGCATCACCGATTCGGCACTTACCGACTTAAGTTTTTTATCCGGCTGGACTAGGGCCGCCGCAACAATTAGTCCCGTCAGTTCATCGCAGGCGTAAATTGATTTGTCCATCAATGTTTTTCTTTCTGCTTTGTCGCAATGGCAGCGGATTGCATTGATAATTAGCTGATCTGCTTTAATTTCTTTTAATTTTTTAGTTGTTTCTTCTGTATGCCTATCCAAAGATTTGTTTGTAATCTCATAATCTGCATCGTGTAGTATGCCTGCAATCTCCCAATCGCCTTTTTTCATTTCGGGTCCGTCAGCTGGCGGATTATTTTTTTGGAAATAATCATAAAGCGCGGCCATCGCAAAACCGACTGCAAGACCATGTTTTTTCATATTCTCGGAATTTTTCAACTCTTCAAGAATTTTAAAAGCTTCGTCTCTTGTCACTTTTTGTCTTTCGGTTTTGCCGGGCGCAAGGTCGGAAAAAGAATGACATCTTTGATTGACGCGGAATCGGTTAAAACCATAACTAACCTGTCCATCGAAGGCCCAATACCGGAAGTCGGCGGCATGCCGTATTCCAAGGCTTCGATAAAATCAGTATCTGTTTGGTGGGCTTCTTCCTCACCGAGTCTTTCCTTCTTTCTCTCATCCTTAAAACGTTCAACAAGATCGGCGGGGTCATTAAGCTCGCTGTAATTGTTGGACGCCTCCATGCCGCCTATGAAATGCTCGAAGCGTTCCACGAACCGCGGGTCTTTGGCGCGTTTTGCCAACGGTGAAGTTTCTGTCGGAAAATTGTAAATTATGGTCGGCTGAGTCAATTGCTGTTCTACTTTTTCTTCAAAAATTGCAGCCAGAATCAAACCCCAGGTGTTTTGAAAAGGCTTTAGGTCAACCTTAAGTTTCGAAGCCTGTTTTTTGGCTTCCGTGTCCGACTTAATTTTCCCAAAATCAATGCCTATTGCCTCAAAAACCGCCTCCGTCATTGTCATCTTTTTCCAAGGAACGGAAAAATCAATTTTGTGTTTGTCATAGTTTACTTTTTTAGATCCGATAACCTTTTTGACTGCATATTCGGTCATTGTCTCAACCAATTCCATGCTGTCTCGGTAGTCGGCATAAGCGGTCATTGTCTCCAGCATCGTAAACTCCGGATTATGATTTCTGTCAATGCCTTCGTTTCTAAAAATCCTGGCGATTTCAAAAACTTTTTCAAAACCGGCAACTATCAGTCTTTTCAAATAAAGCTCTGTGGAAATTCTCATGTAAAGCGGAATTCCCAAAGCATTGTGGTAGGTTTTGAAAGGCCTCGCCAGTCCCCCGCCGTAGAGATTTTGCAAAGTAGGAGTTTCCACCTCAATGTAGCCGCGGTTTAGCAGAAATTCGCGGTGGGCCTGGATAATTTTTGACCGTATTTCGAAAGTTTTTTTGATTTGCGGGTTTAATAAAAGATCCAGATACCTTTTGCGGTATCTTTCCTCAACGTCTTTTAACCCATACCATGTTGATGGAAGCGGCCGGACTGATTTTGCAAGAAGCGCAAAATCCCCAACAAAAACCGTAGTTTCGCCAGCCTTTGTCTTGTCAACTTTCCCCGCAACTTCTATAAAATCGCCGATGTCCAGAAAGTCTAACAATTGACAATTGACAATTGACAATTGACTTTTTGAAAAGAAGAGCTGGATTTTGCCTGTTTCGTCAAAAATATCGGCAAACGCAGAACCGCCGTGGGCCCGAAAACCGATGATTCTGCCGGCTGTTTGGACGTTTTTGCCTTGAGCTTTAAGACATTCGGCAACAGTGTGTTTTTTTTCGCTTTTTGCAGGATACGGATCTACCTTTAATTTTCTAATTTTTTCAAGCTTATCAAGCCTGATTTTTCTCAAGTTCTCCAACGGCTCCATTGCCTAAGAGTATAAGCGAAGCTTGCGGTCCTCGCAAGAGCTGCTGGTCTAACGAAATGGAAGTAGACTATACAAGCTAAGCTATGTTCTGGGTGAGAAAGGAATTCTCCTGAACATTTTCACCATCCGCATCTGGAATTTGCCCTTTCGGGATGTTAGAAGCGATATTTCTCTTTTTTGTTATTAATCTATTAAATAAATTATTTACTTGAGGTAAAGTGTAAGGCCGTTCAAAAATATTACGTAAAAATTCCTGTTTACCGCGATCATTCAAATTCTCCGCATAGGTTAACATCATTCTTACTCCTAATGCGTAAGCATAGCGGTACGTTTGCAATAGAGGGTCAGATGTTCTGTCTTTGCTCTCCCTGTCAATTATTTTTCTAGGCTCCCATGGGATGTGTGTTCTTATGTATCTTGTTATTTGTCCAGGAGATAAACTTTCACGAGGATCATTGATTCTCAAGTGAATGTTGCCATAAACCATACTTCTTAAAACAGATTCATCTACTCTAAGCTTGCCCTCAGGTGATAAAGACTGATAGATTCCCGGAACAAAATAGACTAAAGTCTGCCCAAGCCCTTCATCAACAGCCGCTTCCGGTCCGTGAACTGTGGTGAGGCCGAAAAATGGATGTAGCTTTCCCCGTCTAATAAGCTCCTTTCTTCTGGCCATCCTTGCCCCATGGAAACCCTCATGCCATCCAAGCTCCTCGGCTTTCCCGGGAGTCCAGATTTTATCCCGCTCTTCGGAAAAGTTTTGGCGAAATAGAAAACGTCCTGTATCTGGATCGGTATTTGCCCAAACCCACCAGTATTCATTGACATCTACGGCTTCCACATCAAAATCATGGTCGAAATATAAACCAGTAAAATGTCTAATTCTTTTTGCCGCTTGTAAAGCTTTTTCTCCAAAAAGTTCTTTTGCACCATCACTACTTAGACAATTTGCCTTGCGCCATTTCTCCATTACAGCGGGATCAGAACTTCCGGTTATTTCTTCTGCTTGCGTTACGAGTCTTTGGCTTAGCGCTTGTAATAGACTTTCGGGTATAAATTCTGGCTCGAAAGTTTGGGTCATTTCAATATATTCAAAAGTGTCAATTTTGTATCCAGCCTTTTTTTTGGCATACCAATAAGAAGCTTCTACTTGCGCTTCAAGAAAATCCCAGATGTGACTGTTCTCACTACTAACCGGTTTGCTCTTTTTGACCTGCTCCAAAAGTCTTCCAACAATTTCTACGTGAGATGAAAGTTGTATCCGAGTAGGGGCGCGTTGGAACATCTCTGCGAGTATCTGTTCACCGCGTTCAGGTTTTTCTCTGAGATCAAAATCGATAATGTCGCGATGTTCACCCAAGACCGCATGCCAATGGCGATATACTTCAAGAGCCTCGTTACAAATTTCTCGCTCGCTCAAGACTCTTTCTGGATTTAGAAAACGACGTTCTCTATCTGGTTGCATATATTAAGATTAAGAGTGAAATTATATACGTTTAAATTAAATTCTTCAAAATCGGACGGAAGCGCTCGAAAATTTCGAGTGAGCCGTATTGTTCTGTGAACTTTTTAGCATCTTCGTAAGTACCGACAGACAGAATTCTTTCAAGCGAACTGTCAAGCTGATCGATGGACACAAAAAGCTTGGCAAAGTTGGGCCAGGAAAAACCTTTCGACTCGCGGATTGCACCGCTTTCCAAAAAGAAATTAAGGGCCATCGCAAAACCCTGCGCATAGTGGATTACTCCCGATTCATCAAGATATTGCATCCACCAGCAAAATGCCAGCGCGATAAACATAACCATGATGGCCTCAAGTTCTTTTTGGGAAATAATGTCTTTTAATAGTAAAGAACCGCAGGCTTTAACTCCTAAAACAGAAGCTGAGATTTCATCAAAAATCGGAAAGTACTCCTGAAGTCTCTTTTCTGCATCCTTATATCTTAAAAGCGGATGGGAAATTTCGTGTAAATACGAATTTCTTAAAGACCCCTGTCTCAATAAACTCCTAGGGTAAGAGTTTTTAAAATTCTCCTCGAAAACGGCTAAGAAAATAGGATATCTGCGTTTGTTAAATTTATTATTAAAAGACTGGTTAAAAATAGTCGCTTCGGAGCCGTACTTTTCCATTAGATTGACATCGTTTGGAAGATTCGAACTTGTAAACATAAAACGGGCGATTAAGCCTGAAAAAACGAGCATGTCATCGACTCTGATCTGTATCTTGTCCATGAATTCAACTTTCTCCGAAGGAACCAAAACTTTTCTTCGGGAACTTACAATAAAATCCCTAAAAAGAATTGCATCTTCGGTTTGTTTTTTGTCCATTACTCCAAGCCACGACTGATAAGCGCACTTGGTGAAGAAAAGACGATCTTCGTACCGTTCGATTGGTCCGATGACGAAATTAATCTTGTACGGTTTCATAGACAACCAATAAATGTCGCTAGTCTCGTACTTTCCTTCCATAAGCGCATTTGCTTGAACTTTCAGTCTTTTTGAAAACTCAAAATTGTCACTAATCTTTGCGGCATCTTCAATAAGGCTTGCGACTTTTAATAACTCATCCCTGAATTTAATGTGATAGGGTATTGCTGTTAATCTTCCTTTAAGGTCTCTTTCAACCATCGTGTATGGCGACAGAATCTTAGAATTACTTTTGGCAGCCTGCTGGATTTCATCTTTGGTTGCATCCGCAGGATAAAAATTTGCTTGAGAGTCTAATGCGTTGACTTGTTTTTCGTAGATGGGAGCTATGGCTTCAGCTGCCTTTGTTAATTTCTCAGTGACTTTTTTTTCTGAAGCGGCCAAAGGGGTCCCCTTCTTTAGGGGGAAATGGACCACTGCGGGTCTGGTCATTTTATTTCCAGAACTTTAATTCTGCTTTTGACAGGACTTATTGCAACCTCGACTGACTCGCCGGCTTTCAAACCTAAAAGGGCTTTGCCGACCGGAGATTCATTAGATATTTTTTTTGCGGCAGGATTCGCTTCCATTGAGCCGACTAAAGAAAACTCATGAATCTCGTCGTTAATTTCAACTACAACGGTCGAGCCAATAACAACAATGTCGGTCTTTTGAACATCTTGAACTATTTGGAAATTTTTAAGAACCTGCTCAAGTTGAGTTATCCTTACTTCTAGCAATGTTTGTTCTTCCTTGGCCGCGTCATACTCGGAATTTTCAGAAAGATCCCCGAATTCCCGAGCTCTGCTAATCCTGTTGATTACTGCAGGTCTTTTTTGGTTTATCAACTCCTGATATTCTCTCTGGAGATTGGCAAATCCTTCTTTTGTTAAAATAATTTTTTTGCTTGAGAACGCCATTAGAGTTTTTCCTTAAAAATAGGAGCCTCATTATAATGCTGAAACCTGAAATAATCAAGATGCTCTAGATAAGCAGATATGATTGATCGGGCATCCGGCTTTGGGTATAATTAAGGTCGCTTTGGCGCTATCACGTCAAACGTGATTGTTGCCGAGTTTGACTCGGCGCTATCGTCTAGAGGCCTAGGACGCGCGGTTCTCATCCGCGTAACCGGGGTTCAAATCCCCGTAGCGCCACTAGCGTCGAAAATTATGAAATTAATTTCAGTCTGCTTTGCTGTACTCCTATTGGTTTTCGCTTCAACCAGCATAAGCTCTGTCTTCGGGACAGACGACTATCAGTTCCCAAAGGCAACAGCAGGCCAGATAAACGAGGCAGTGGAAAAGCTATCCCATGTGCGGATTTTGCCCCCCAACCCTCTCAATTTTTTTATAAGCGTTAAGGAAAATATCACGCGATTTTTCAATGCTTCCGCAGCCAAAAGAGCAGAGTTTGACCTCACGCTTTCCGGCAAGAGGTTAAAAGAAGCATATTTATTGACCGAAAAAAACGACGTTAAAAATGCAAGTAAAGCGCTTTTTAAGTACAGCAGACGTCTTGAAAAACTAAGAGAGCAAATGGAAAAAGCTAAGATCCAGAATCAGGTCGTTGTCGAGCTTTCCGAAAAAATCGCAGACGACATGGCAATGCATGAAAGATTCCTATATGTAATTTCCCAAAAATCGGAAAGTTATCAAAACAGCTACAATTTCGCAGGCAATTTCCAAAAAGCGGAAAATGAATTTATGGAAACGGTTTTGGCAATTGACAATGTAAAACCTGGTCTTAAAGATCGATTCCCCTACCTCTGGGATTAATATCTGTTAATTAAATAAGAAACGGTATTAAAAGCAGTGCCACTATGTTGATGACTTTAATCATGGGGTTGATAGCCGGACCGGCCGTGTCTTCTAGATAATGGAACGCTACAAAACAACGATTATTGTAGCGGTGAAATTGTCGCAAGGATATTGCAGCTAGATTAAGAAAGGAATTAATAGCAACGCAACAATGTTGATTACTTTGATCATCGGGTTTATTGCAGGCCCTGCAGTATCCTTATACGGATCCCCAACCGTGTCTCCGGTTACTGCTGCCTTATGAGCTTCCGATTTTTTGCCGCCGAAATTCCCGGCCTCTATGTATTTTTTGGCATTGTCCCATGCCGCACCGCCTGTTGTCATTGAAATTGCTACAAAAACACCAGAAACTATTGCACCAATTAAAAGCCCGCCCAAGCCTTTTGGCCCAAGCAAAAAACCGGCAGCAATTGGCGCCGCAACCGGAATCAGGGCCGGCACAATCATCAGCTTCAGTGCCTTTTTGGTGACAATATCGACTGCGCGGTCATATTGAGGCTTGCTTTTGCCGGTCAAAATTCCCGGCCTTTCTTTAAACTGCCTTCTGACCTCCAATACGACTTCACTCCCCGCTTTGCCTACGGCCTCAAGAGCAAAAGATGAAAAAATAAACGGCAGGGAGGCACCAATTATCAAGCCTACCAAAACCACGGGGTCGGCAATCGAAAACTCAATAGTTTTACCGCGGGCCGCAATTTCTTCAGAAAAGGCTGCAAAAAGAACCAAAGACGCTAAAGCCGCGGACGCAATTGCATAACCTTTGGTCACCGCCTTTGTTGTGTTGCCTACCGCATCCAAAGGGTCTGTAACATTCCTGACCTCCTGCGGAAGATTGGCCATTTCGGCAATGCCGCCTGCGTTGTCGGTGATTGGACCGTAAGCATCAATTGCCACGATTATTCCGGTTAAAGAAAGCATCGAAACTGCGGCAATTGCCACACCGTAAAGATCGGCAAGCGCAAATGATGCCAAAATCGCAAGGCAAATGACGATAACCGGCCAAAAAGTTGATCGTGTAGAAACAACCAGTCCGGCAATAATGTTTGTCGCATGGCCCGTTGTCGATGCCTCGGCGATTGCCTGAACCGGTTTATATTTCGTGGATGTGTAATATTCGGTAATCAAAACCATAAAAATAGTCACGATTATCCCTACTACCGAAGCTAAATAAATTCTTACAGGATCATAAAGTCCGTTTGCATTCATCATAAAAGAGGTAACCGGATAAAACCCCAGAATGGATAAAGCAGCAGCTACCAAAAGCCCCATGTACAGGGCGCCCATTATGTTTTTATTCTTGGGTAACTTTACAAAAAATGCGGCAATTAAAGTTGCAAAGATAGCAACTGCGCCCAGTGCCAAAGGATAAAGAATCGCGTTTAGGGAATTTGCCCCAAAAAGCAATTTTGCCAGAAGCATTGCGGCGATTATGGTGATTGCGTAAGTTTCAAAAAGATCGGCAGCCATGCCGGCACAATCGCCGACATTGTCACCGACATTGTCGGCAATCACTGCAGGATTTCTGGGATCATCTTCCGGAATGCCCGCCTCCGTTTTGCCAACCAAATCTGCCCCGACGTCGGCGCCCTTGGTATAAATTCCTCCACCAAGTCTTGCAAAAACAGAAATTAAAGAACCTCCGAACCCTAAACCGACCAAACCCTCAACGCTACCTGTTGCTCCAAAGTACCCAGCAACCGCAAGAAGTGCCAGACCGACCACTAAAAAACCCGTAACAGACCCACCGGCAAAGGCAACCGAAAGTGCCTTTTTTAAACCTAAAGACGCCGCTTGCGCTGTCCTGACATTGGCCCTTGTTGAAATATTCATTCCGATAAATCCGGCAGCTGCCGATGCAACTGCTCCTGTCAAAAAGCCGACTGCAGTCTCAAGCGAGATAAAAAGCCAGATTACAGCAAAAATGAAAAGTGCCACCGGAGTAATCGTTAAATACTGTCGTGATAAATAAGCACTTGCGCCTTCTGCAATTGCGTCGGCTATCTTTTTCATCTTTAAATTGCCGGAGTCTAAGGAGACTATCCTGAATGAAACAATCACGCCGTACAAAATGGCTGCCGTTGCCGCAAAAAGCGCGAACGGCAGGGCAAGAGCGGGATTGAAACTTAAACTTTGCACGATGATTTTAAAAAATATATTCGCTTGCAGAACACTGCAAGCTCATGTAAACATAAAGTACAATGCCGAGGGCTTTTGGCCCTCGGAAGTTTATGGGATCTTAAATTTTTTTGGCAGACCAAAAAAGATGATAACAGATTTGGGGCAATTTGCAAATTTACTGGAAAAAAGCCGCTCTTTCCTGACTAAACAGCCTGAGGAATATGAAGTGAGCCTTCGTGTTTGACTTTCTGCGATTTTGAGTGCTCTTTTTCTTCTTTGGGAAGCGGTTTGGTCAAAGCGACTTTTAATACTTCATCCATGTGTTCTGCCAAAATAAACTGCAAGTCGCGTTTGACGTTTTTGGGAATTTCTTCCAAGTCTTTGGCATTTGCCTTGGGCAAAATTATCGTTGTTAAACCTGCTCTGTGCGCAGCGAGCGATTTTTCCTTGACCCCCCCGATTTCCAACACCCTGCCCCGCAAAGTCACTTCCCCTGTCATGCCTACTTCACGTCTAACCGGAATTTTGGTGATTGCCGAAACCAAAGCCGTAGTTATGGCAATTCCTGCAGACGGCCCTTCTTTGGGAACGGCGCCTTCGGGTACGTGAATATGGACATCCATTTTGCCGAAGGATTTTTCAGGGATATTTAAGATTTTGGCTCGGGACTTAACATATGAAAGTGCGGCCTGGGCCGATTCCTTCATCACATCGCCAAGTTGCCCTGTCAAAATCAGCTGCCCTTTGCCCGGCATTAAAGTTACCTCGACAAAAAGAATCTCTCCTCCTGCCGCAGTCACCGAAAGACCTGTTGACATGCCGATTTCATCTTTGGTTTCGGCGATAGTCTTTGAGTATTTATGAGGACCCAAATACGCATGGAGCTGTTTTGGCGAAATTTTAATCTTTTTGGACTTTTTGCCGGTTGCGATTTTTTTGGCGACTTTGCGAAACATTGAAGCAATTGCCCGCTCTAACTCCCTTACCCCTGCCTCCCTCGTATATTTGGCAACAACCTCTTTAAGTGAGCTGTCGGCAACTTCGGCTTTTTGTTTGTCTAAACCATGAGCTTCAAGCTGCTTTGGAATTAAAAATCTCTTGGCTATATGGAATTTTTCTTCCTCTGTGTAGCCGGGGAAACCTATAACCTCAAGCCTGTCTCTCAAAGCCGGCGGAATCGTATCCAAGACATTGGCAGTTGTAATAAACATGACATCTGAAAGATCATAGGCAACTTCAAGATAATGATCGGAAAAGGAATTATTTTGCTCGGGATCCAAAGCCTCCAAAAGAGCGGATGAGGGATCGCCCCTGAAATCCACACCGACTTTATCAATTTCATCCAGCATAAATACGGGGTTCTTGGATCCTGCATTTTTAATGCCTTGGATTATTCGGCCCGGTAATGCCCCAACGTAAGTCCTGCGGTGGCCGCGAATTTCCGCTTCATCGTGGATTCCACCCAATGAGACTCTAATGAATTTACGATTTAGAGCACGAGCTATTGATTTACCAATTGAAGTTTTACCAACACCCGGCGGGCCGACAAAACAAAGAATCGGCCCTTTTATTTTCCCAACCAGCTTATGAACTGCCAAATATTCCAGAATTCTCTCTTTTACCTTAGGCAAACCGTAATGATCTTCCTCTAAAACCTTGGCAGCATATTCCACGTCCGAGTTGCTCTTTTCCTT
>MFBF01000055.1:4485-7318 GCA_001774865.1 Candidatus Curtissbacteria bacterium RIFCSPHIGHO2_02_FULL_42_15 | reverse complement strand
GATGCCGTTTGTATCATTGCGGAGTATTTTTACTGCCTTTGATCTTAACAAATCAAGAACTTCCTTTGTCGGATGGCCATAAGAATTTTTCCCTACCTGAATTATTGCCAAACGAGGACGGACCTCGTTTAATATTTCCTCATTTGTGCCGGTTTTGGAGCCGTGGTGGGCAATTTTTAAAATCTGGCATTCTTTTTCGATCAATCCCTGCAATGTTTCTTTGGGAATATCGGCTGTTAAATACGCGCAGAATCCTGAGCTCGTCGAAGGCCCATAATTGACCCTTAAAACTATCGCCGATTCGTTTAAATCCGAAGGCGGTGAAGCCTGCCATTGACTTAACCTCTGCGCATCCGGCCACAAAATATCGATTGACAAGGTCTGACCTTGTTTGGCATCAATAGACAATCTATCACCTGCCTTGGCAACGTAAACTTTGGCTTTCTCATTCTCAACTGCTTTTTGCCATGCGCAGTAAAGCTCTGAACTATTATTAACCTTGGTTTCTGCAATCATCCCGACTTTGTACCTGGCCAAAACTTCCAATAAGCCTTCTATATGGTCTTTTTGGGCGTGTGTGGCAACCACAAGCTCAACGGTGCGGTCCCAAAAAGGCATATTCGCGGACAAACAGTCAACAATTTTTGTACCCGGCCCACCGTCAACAATAATTTGCTTGCCTGAATGCGATACCAAAAGCATACCGTCTCCCTGGCCGACATCGCAGAAAATCAGGCGGAATTTGCCCAGGTTTTGGAAGGAAAAAATCAAAAGAAGCCCAAGCCCTGCAAAAATTACAGCCAGGGTCAGGAAGATTTTGGTTTTTTGGTCCATATTGCAAACAAGATAAAAATTAAAAGATAAAAGATTAAAACTGCCAAAAGGCTACCCTTCCCAAAACTCACCTGCTCAATGGGAATTTTGGCGAAAAACCCAACCACTTTAACAAAATAGTAGGCAGGGACATATGCAATGTAAGATAGGATTTGCGCAAGTGGTGAAAAAACAAGGCTTGTCAGTGCCACCAAAAATCCCAATATCATCACCGGAAAAACCGCTTCGGCAACCAGAATATTTGCCAAAGGTGCCAAAGGCGAAATCCTGCCGAAGTAAAATAAAATGATCGGAGCCGTAAAAATGTAGGCGCTGGTGGCAATCGCGGCATTATCGGCAATGAAACCCTTAATCAAGCGGGTGACAGCAGTGGGAGGGTTCCCGACAGCCCTTCGACTTCGCTCAGGATAAACGCGCAACACTGCTTGTCCTGAGTTTATCGAAGGGGCGGGAAGGAAACTGCTGACAGGACCCGCGAGTATCCTTGTCAACCAGCTTCCCAGAGTCATAATTCCCAAAGTCGCCGCAAATGTCAGCTGGAACGATACTTCGAAAATTGCCTGCGGCCAGATAAATAAAATCAAAAGTGCTGCCAAAATCAAGCTCCAGATAGGCATCATTTGCCTGCCGAAATATATCGCAATAGATGCCAATATCACCATTATGCTGGCGCGCACGACCGGCGCTTCAAAACCGGTCAGAAACGCGTAGGTGATAACCGCCAGACAAGCAAGCGCCAGGCTTTTCCTTCTTCCAAAATACCTGACAAGGGATAAAAAGACTCCGGCTACAATCATTAAATTCTGGCCGGAAACCACAACCACGTGGATCGTGCCGGTTTTAACCAAATCATCGCGGAAGCTCTTCTCAATCGTATCGACTCCAAGGACCGTCCCTGAAACGATTGTCGCCTCGCGCGAGGGCAGATAAGATGCGATATTCTGGGAAATCTTGAGTCTTATGTTTGAAAAGAAACTTGAGACAGATCGCCGGCGGCCAAGAACCTCAACCTTTGGCCGAAAAATCCTGCCTTCTGAATCCACCTCGCCGGAAAGTAAAATCTTATCCCCTACTTTGAATCTTGGGTAAAGATCAACATAAACCTTGCCGTCGCCTATCTCTATTACCTGATTACTCTCATAAATCCGCGGCTCTTTCTTAATCGTCGCAGCAAGTTTGATAGGTACACCTTTAGGAATTTCCTGTTTCCCTTGCGAAACAATCCTTAGGGCAAACCCAAACCCCAACAAAACTATTAAAATAACGTATAAAATACTCTCAAACTTCATCGATCTAATTTATATGAATGTGAAAAAAATACGCTAAAGTAATTTTATATTAACTTAGGGAGAACAGGTTTTGGTCATGTAGGGCTGCATGTATTGGACATCGATAATGTTTATAGTACCGTTTGCGTCAAAGTCATAGCGCTTTAAAGACGGATCATCGCTAACCTTCTTGGTTACCTTGTCCCCGAAGAAAAGAACGTCAATAATATTCACCGTCCGATCATCATTAAAGTCAGGCGGCCAGGAGTCAATGGGTTCGTCATTAGCATTAGTAGTCGCAGAGCACGCGCGGTTGAGATCGGTGCCGAGATAGATCTCAACAGAATCAGTAAAACTATCGCCATCGGTATCCACAGAAATAGGCGGTGAAGTAGGACTTGGTGAAGGCGGTGAAGTAGGACTTGGTGAAGGCGAAGCTGCTAAACAATTATCTCCTTTATCCTGAGGCGTGCAATTGATATCTATCGATAATATTACCCTATCAAGTTTGACCCCGGGCTCTCTCCCAATTAACTTTAAAGAATGACTGCCGGAAGTTAAGGACACTGTTATTTTGTTAGCATCACTGCCTTCTTTATAATCAATCCATGTCCAGTTATTACTAGGCATTCCGCTATTGTCTCCAACTACAATTGGACAATTATTATCAATTTGCACCAAATATGAATTTGCTGCACTATCTGGTGCCGAAATTCTGCTCCATACTTTAT
>MFBF01000055.1:0-4449 GCA_001774865.1 Candidatus Curtissbacteria bacterium RIFCSPHIGHO2_02_FULL_42_15 | reverse complement strand
ACCGGAAGTGGCGAAGATATGGGGGAAGGAGACGGTGAAGAAATTGCTGAGTTGACAGTTAGCGTCTTTGTCAATGCATTATTTGTTTCATTGGACTCGATTATTCTGTTGGCATCATCAACGCGCGCAACAATATTATGTGTCCCTGCAGTTGCTAGCCATGGAGGACCGTTTGAAGTCAAAGTTACAGACGCTCCTGGCGGGATTGAGCTTGTGTAATTATCCGACCATGTATTTGCCGATAACGCACCGTCTATAAAAAATCCTATACCGTGGATTGTCCCTGCAGGAGTAGCCCCGTTTCCCTGGTTTTTAATCGTGGCAGTGAAACTCACGTTATTCCCGACAGCAGGAACAGCTGGGATCCAAGTAAAATCAGTTACCACCAAATCCGGATACGATGATGGTGAAGGTGTGGGTGAAGGAGTCGAACCGGGGTTGCTGGAGATGGTGAAAGAATCCCCAAAAGTACCTCCGGCCGAACGAATAAATTGGGCACTAATCTGAGTATCGGTAACACTAAATTTGGTGAAACCAAAAGTTGGATTAATATTTGAGCCCATCCATTTAGCAAAATAGCAGGTTTCTGAATCACCAGTATTAATACAATCACCTGGGTTACCGGGATTAACGCTATATAGTCCTTGACCACCGGTACCGTCAATGAGAAATATTGTTCCGGCACCTTTCGTGTATTGACCATCAGCTCCGTCATCGGCAACGCAGGAAGCGTTATAGGAATTTGTTTGGGCACAGGTTAACTGTTTACTTCTTTGGTAGTTATGGTCATGGCCCTGCAACACCAGGTCAACCCGTTTGCTAATTAAAAGATTCATCAGGTCCGTTCCAATTTCACAACCTTTAGTGCCTATGGAAAGACAGTTTTTGTGCATTCCGACGACGATCCATTTAATCCCTTTGGCTCTGGCATCATCGATGGCGCTTTGGGTAAAGGTGTAACCCTGATGACCTACAGCATAATTAGTATCAAACCCAATATAGCTACCTCCTAATCCTGGAGATATCATGATAAACCTGGCTATCGGGTTTGTCTGGGGGTAATCAAAATAATATTGTTTAGCATAGGTACCAGTTAAGAGGGAACTCAGAGTGTAAGGACAATATTGGGCGTAAGTATTGATGTTTCCTGAGGAGCTTTCACCGCTATCGTGATTGCCAGCGAGAATCAAAATGTTATTGTAGAGAGCAGTATTCTTCCAATAATTGCACCAGCTTTGTTCAACGGTAGAATAGGCTAAATCACCCACCGCAAGTTGAAAATCGGGATTTTGTGCCTTCACTTGGGCAGCAGTGGCGTGGAAATTGCTTCCGTTGGCATAATCTCCGGCTACGCCAAAGCTAAATGAGACAGGGGTTTGGGCTTGAACTGTTCCGGATTTTGAACTCAAAGACAAAACTAGAACAGCTAGACCAAATATAAATAAAGTTAATATCAAAAAGACGAATAATTTTCTAGATTTTCTCATACGGCTTACTTACTTCGTTATCCTCACTTCAACTACAATCTCCGTGCCCTTTTCTTCACGTTCGGCTTCTAAAAACCCTTCCAGATCACTCTTTTTAATTTGCGCTACTTGCTCACCGCTCGCATTGGGATCATTGGGAGTCTCATATACCCAACCACTCTTGGGTAGCTCCTCTTGATACCACTTCATTACTTTAACAACCGCATCTTGAGTCTCCCATTTAGCCCGGTACCCCGTATCTTGTTCATTCGCGCGGTTTGTTTTGGCCGAAGCTATCAGAGTCGCGCCGGGATAAACTGGAATTTCCGGGAATCCAGACATTAATTTCCCTTTTATTTCTGGAAATCTAGGATCAGTTGCAACTTCCGTTTCAATGTTAGGAGCATTTTGCTCTGCGGTATTGCCAATCGGCTGTCCTCTGGATTTCTCGTTATTCATCCATAAGATTACAACGCCACTTAGAACAATGATGCTGATGACAATGACCGTAATAACAAAAATGTTCTTTTGCATATATTCCTCTTTTAGCGCCCCGTTCCCTGCTCTAAAAACGGTAAATTTCTATTTAAGATGTCTATATAAAGGTTTTTAAATTGATAACCGATGGGATCTGGCTCATCTTTGCCTGTTGAGGAATTAAACCTTACCTGCTCCCCAGGTTCGACTGACGTTCCTTCACCCCACTCGTTCCAGGTTTCTGTTAATTTCCAAGTCACATTAGCAGAAACCATAGCTTTGACTGCGTTTTCAAAATCGACAGGATTTCTGACTAACCGTTCGGCAGAACCGTCATCAAGCCAAAAACCCGGGCTGACATAAGACGAGTACGGGGCATGGGAACCGCTTCTGGAGGCAGGCGCGTACTGATGCCAGGAATCGGGTTGGTTCGGATCAGCCGAATAACCCGAAAATACCTTTAAAATTACGTAGAAGGAGTTTCCCAACTGGTTATTGGCATCTTTCCACCTCTGGGTCATCGTACCCGGATTGTCAGTGGCGCCTGCATAGACAAAGATAGCCGGCTTACCGCCGATCTTGAAAAAATACGGACTTGCGGCGAAGTTATTCTTGATATGATTCAGGTCATTGATGATTGTGGCGACACTTGGATCCCCAAAACCTTCGTCTTCGTAATAGATACTCCATCTCAAATTAGGATAAGGATTATCGGCCATACCCATAAATGAATTTATAATATTATTAAAGGCAATATCCTCACGTGTTGTAGGACCGAACCATGAGGCAATGGCTATTTCCTGTTTTGCCTCTGCCATTTTAGCAACCTGCCATTTAAAATTGTTGTAACCATTACTGCTGTAAAGTTCATTGGCAGGATCGAAACTTGCGGTATTGCTGTCCGGAATAAAATGAGAAAACCATGTATTTGGTGGATTATTGCCATGATCACTCCAATAACTCCATGACCCATCCGAGCCGGGATTTTTATACCACTGATAGTAAAAAGTCGCGTAGTAAGGTGCAGACGGTTGAAAAGAGCTTCCGGGAGATCCGAACTGCACATATTTATTTCCTGAAGCGCTAGAATCGCTGACTACGGTTACGGGTCCGGAAACCGTACCGCTTTCCACCTCAACAGCAAGAGGTCCCGCGGCAAAAATCTTTTGAAGCTGCTTTTTAAGATATAGAAGACCGAATTTACTGCTAAGATCTGGTGCAAGCGATGCCAAAATGAAAAAAATGGCAATTAAGGCAAAGCCAACATAAATTAACGTGTCCTGAGGCTTAGACTCAAGTCTCGTCTTAAACTTCCCAAATAGGGGTAGGTTATTATTTTTGGCAGACCGGGCAGGCATCTAATTTAGAATACCTCAAAATATAACTCTTTTACAAGAATTGGGTAATTATTTTCTTTTTCGGGCTAATTTTATTGCTGTTATTTCGCGTGATTATTGCTTAAAAGAATCAATCTTAGTAAAGAAGATTTATGCCGCGAATATCGCCCTGCTCAAGAGTACTTTTCTTAGTTTCACCTAAAGTAGCATAACCGTACATCGTCTCATTACTGCAGGAAGCAGTATAAAGATCGGCCATACCTGCGGCGTGTCCAAGCTCGTGGGTGGCAATATTATCAAAATCCATCTTGCTGCTTTCTCCGGAAACCGACCAGCCAAAATCAACATCGTCATAAACTTGGTCCCACTCAACTATCTCCCGTGTAGAAATATCTCCGCCCCAGAAACCCCAAACAGTAGTTACGGCAATCACACCGGGGGTAGTAATATCGGCAAAATAAACTTCATTTACACTATTTAGCGTATTTGCAAATTGTGATAAGTCGGAAGTCGTGATTGATCCGTCTCCCAAAATGTTAACTATCTTTCCATTGGTGGCTACCCCATCTGCGGCATCCTCCCACTTGGATATATCACCGGTTAGGTTATTAAGTAGGATATCACCAGGCAAGCCCCGAGTGTTGGCCGGGTTAATTACCCATGGCTCAACTGTTTTCCATTTTGCTCCGGTTGAAAGATATCCGTAGCACGTATTCGTCTTCTTTGCCCTGGCTGCTTTGGAAATTTTACCTTCGGGGTTTTTGTAATGGACAACGGCAAACCCCTCGACAACTTTGCCGGATTTCGGGTCTTTTGCTTTTCCTAAACTGTAGACACTATCGGAAATTTGAACAGCAGAACCAGGAATATCATACTGCTTCGTGGCGTGGCTACTTACGCCGATTGCCAAAACAGGGTTGACAAATAAGAGCAGATTTAAAAGTGAAAAAATAGCCGTGATCTTTTTAATCATATTAGCTTAATGTACAAACTATGGGGTATTATATATAGATTTTTTTAATTTGTCAAATTATACCCAAGCAGGGTATTAATTTCTATCTGTTGTAACATTCAAATACCTCCCATCACTCTTAATTTCAATGATGCCGTTTGTATCATTGCGGAGTATTTTTACTGCCTTTGATCTTAACAAATCAAGAACTTCCTTT
>MFBF01000054.1:18067-18165 GCA_001774865.1 Candidatus Curtissbacteria bacterium RIFCSPHIGHO2_02_FULL_42_15 | reverse complement strand
CTTTCATACAGCATTCCTAAAAAGATAGATTTGGAAAAGTTGCCAACCTATCATCTATACGCTCAAAAACAGGCAGGTACTGCCAATGATTCCTTTAC
>MFBF01000054.1:16376-18018 GCA_001774865.1 Candidatus Curtissbacteria bacterium RIFCSPHIGHO2_02_FULL_42_15 | reverse complement strand
GTTGATGAAAAAAAAATAACTCAAAACCTCAAAATCCCAACCGATTTGGCAACCGATCGCGAGTTTGAAGTTGAGGTAGTTAAAAAATAGATTTAGTTCTTCCTAGATTGGTGTTTTGGGCTAGCGTTGATGCGAGTGCTACTGGACCGACCACAGTTCCGGCTAAAATTGCCAAGATAAGCATGAGCCAACCCTTGTTTTCCTTTGCAAACTTGAGGAGTCGATCTACCCCGATCGGGAAGTTTTCTTTTAGCGCGTCTTGGCCAGCTTTAGTGTTTGCTACCCGGGTTAAAATTGCTTGGCTGACTTCCGGCCATTGCGCGTTGAACCGATGAACCATCTTCATTACATCTGCTCTATTTTTACCCGCCGCTAATTCGTCGCTTGCGTATCTTATAAACTGGGCCATTTCCGCGGGGCTTGGGTTTATTTTATTGTCTATCTTCTGCATTATTTTGAGAATATCTGCTTTGTTAGGAGTATAGGCTTTTGCGGCCTCTAGGAACCACTTTTGCCGATCCTCGTCGCTCATGTTTTCGAGTTCATCCGGCGATACGTCCTTTATGTTGTGTGGGCCGAGTGCAGTTTCTTTGCCGGCACCAGTTGCGACTGTTTCCTTGGCTGTATTGTATGCGTCTTTGTAAACTTTAAGCATTTTTCCTGCTTCAATAAGTTTTCGTCTCCATTCATCGTGTTCTTCTTTCAACGTGCCTCTTTTTTCGGGATCGGCCTCTTCTTTCATTTCCTGTTCTAACCTATCAATTTCCTTGTTTGCATCCCTGACTTCTTTTGCCCGTTCGGCGATAGCGTCCCTAAAAAATGGTAGGTCTTTGACTGAGGCAGTTTCGGCCCTTGTTTTGATTTTTTCTTTTTCTTTATCTTTCTCCTCGGCCTCTTTCGCTTCCTGTTCCTTTTTCTCTTTCGCTTCTTTATCCTTTGGGGCCATTTCAGACTCAACTTTATCTAAGGCTTTCAGCTTTTCATCCGTACTCCCAATCTCTCTTTCGATAGCACTTCTCTCCGTCTGAGTCGGCTGTCCGGCCAGTGCTTCTTGCAGGGCTTCTTTCCCTGCTTCAAGTTCTAGACGTTCGGTTGCCCGATCTTCGGCAGACATTTTAGTAATTTTTGCTGCGTACACAGCTTTTTCCTTTGCCTCCCGCTGGGCTTGAGCACGTTCCTCGGCGGCTATGTCTCTGCCGCCAGTCTCTGTTTTCTCTCCAAAACGTTCCTTATGAACTTTCCTCATATCTCTTAACTCAGAGCTAGCTATTTTTTTTAGGTTTTGATAATGACCTTGCCGTTCTGGTCTGTTTCTGAGATCGACAGAACCCTGTCGGTACATTTGAATTTCAATTTTTTTATCTTCAATGGCATCACTTAATTCTTCCGGATCCAATTCTCGTAGCTCATCTAACCATTCCCGCCTTGCTCGCGCTGCTTCTTGAGCTGCCGCCGTTACTTCATCAACATCGGCTTCTTCGGTTGTAGTGGCGGGTGGAGGGGTTTCAACTGTAGCGGCCTCAGCGGGAGGAGCTTCAGCGACTTCGGCCTCGGCTTCAGCTTCAACTTTTGGTTTCTCAGCCCCAGCTGTTTCCGACTCTTGCGCACCTGCTTCTTCGCCAGCGGGAGCCTCGGCAGCTGC
>MFBF01000054.1:1450-16350 GCA_001774865.1 Candidatus Curtissbacteria bacterium RIFCSPHIGHO2_02_FULL_42_15 | reverse complement strand
TCTCTGCCGCACTACGTTCTGCATCTTCAAAAGTCATCGGTTCTACTTTGGGACCAGGTGGAACTGGTGAGGCAGGTGGAATTTCTGGCCCGGGCGGCATTCCGGCTTCAGGTGCGGTTGATGGAGCTAATCTGGCTCGAGTTTCCTCGACTGTCCTTTCCAACTTTTTGAACCCGGGGGTTTGTTCGCCGGCTACTTCCCTAAGCGCTTCTCTAGGGCCTTCCTGTTTTTGGATCTGTTGCGCTCTGTCTGCTTCTTCTTTGGCGGCGACCATTCTAGCAGTTTCTTCGGAAGATGGCACAACTCTGAGTGGTGATTGGGCCTCTTCTCCACCTGGAGGAGGTGCTTCTGGTCCCCTTGCACTTGGAGGGGTGTTTATGTCCGGGGTTGGCGGGCCATCAGGCATGTTTTGCTCCTTTGGTTGCCAGTCTTTCCAACTCTCCTAAAAATTTATCCTGATTTTGGACGATGAAATTCTGGAATTCTTCGCCATTTACGCTTAAATTTAAAACTTCAGCACCAAACATTTTATGGATTTCTTTTTTATCAATGCCTAATTGATTGAGCTTCTCTCTGACCGTGCTTGATTCGTCGGCAAAGGGGTTTTTATAATCTTTGGGCAGTTCTTTAGCAGGGATCCCACGGTCAAATTCTGCAAGAATACCCTTATTGTCCTGGAGAAATTTTAAAAAGCTTGAGCCGTAAACTGCTGTGTTTAGAACGTCAGGAGAAAATTTTCCCTTGATTTCGTCTTTTGAGAGTCCAATCAGCAAGAGCCTGTCGCCGATTGATACCGGCTCATCTTTTAAAGCATCAAGAACCTTATCAAGCGTTATTTGATTCATGGGCAGACTGGTTTATGGCCATGCTTGCAATTTTGTGCGCTTCGTCTATGTTTCCTGCGTCGATTGCAGACAATGCTTGCCGATGGGCAGAAAGCTCTTTGGATTTAACGATCTCTGCGTTAATTCTAGTATACAATAAGTTGAAGACCGGATACTTTTGGGCAAGGCTTTTGTAAAACTGGGCGATAGATTCTTCGTGTTTGTCGATTTTTTCCAAAGTTGCAAGAACTTCTTTGGCAACCTGCCTGGCACTTTCAACGGTTAAGTCGCCTGAATTTAAGCCGTCAATAATGACTTCCAAAACTTCTTTTTCGATACGCCTTTTGACAGACAGTGCAGGCTGATCCATCTAATTTAAATTTAGCGCGCGGAAGGGGTAGATAGCAAGTCTTGTCTATTGTTTGACCTGCAACTTTCCGGTCTGCTATTATTCCTCCACAATGGAACAAATCCCGTTGACGGCTCAAAAAAGAACGGTTTTGGGACGAAAAGTTAAAACCCTACGGCGTGAAGGGGTAATTCCGGCGCATGTTTTTGGGCATAAGGTCAAAACAATTCATGTACAAGTCAAAGCAAGTGAATTTGATAAAGTTGTTGAAAAGACCGGCGAAACGGGGATTATCGATCTTGCCGTAGACGGCGAAAAAAGACCGGTTTTAGTTAAAAATGTCCAGACGCATCCCGTTTCTGATATTCCGCTCCACATTGATTTTTACCAGGTTAATCTTTTGGAAAAAGTTAAAGTTCAGGTGCCTTTGGACATAGTCGGCGAGGCGCCTGCTGTCCACAAGAAAATCGGTCTTTTATTGACCCCTGTAACCGAGGTAGAAGTTGAGGCGTTGCCTGCCGACCTTCCGGAAAAAATCGAGGTCGATGTTTCGCATTTTGAAAACGTTGGTGACGAGATTAAAGTCAAGGATCTTAAAGTCGACAGGGATAAAGTTGAAATTCATACGGATGAAGAGCTGGTCGTTGCCCAGATAGGCGAGCTTGTAACGCGCGAAATGGAAGAGGTCGAGGCGGAAATTGAAGCCGAACAGGCAGAGGCGGCAGAAGAGAAAGTGGCTGAGGAAGGCGCTCCGGAAGAAGGTGAAGAAGTTAAGGAAGCGGAAGCCAAAGGTAAAGCTCAGGCCACTGAGGGTGCGGAAGGGCAGGATAAGGAAGAAGAGGCCAAACCAGTAGAAAAACCCCAAGAAGAAAAGAAGGAATAGTCGCCAAAAGACAAGGTCTAACGACTAACGCCAGAATAATGAATCCCAAAATTAACGTTAGTCTTTAGTCATTAAGCATTTAGCGCTCATGCATGCGGGAATTAGTGCGGGGAAAATGCGTTAATAACGCACTCATCGACAAACGTCCAACGAATAACGCAGAAAACAAAATTCCTAATAATTAACGTTAGTCTTTAGTCATTAAGCATTAGTCGCAGAAGGCCACTTTTCAAGAAGAATGGATTTTTGCTTATCTTCAAATTTCTGATACAACTCTTCCGTCAAAAACGGCATAAAGGGGTGCAATAAAATCAGTGTCTGCTTTAAAATATTCTCGAGGGTTGATTGAGCTTCCGGCCGTCTACTCTTTGATGCCTCAATATAATCATCGGCAAATTTATGCCAGATAAATTCGTAGATTTCCTCAGATGCAAGATGCAGTTCAAGATTTTCAAGGTGCTTTGTAACGGTCTTTGTGGTTTTAGCCAATTTACCCATTATCCACTGATCATCCTTTGGCATGATTACTTTCTCGACCGCCTCCTTGTCATTCCCGCGAAAGTGGGAATCCGATTCTCGATCAGGTCGAGAATGACTAGCGCCGGGAGGTTTTAGTTCCAGAACGAACCTCGCAATATTTCTCAATTTAGTCGCAAAATTTCTAAAGTTCTTACCTCGTTCGTCCAGAGTTTCTTTTGATACGCGGCCATCCCTGCCCGGAATGCTATACGTATATAGCGCCATTCTGGTCGCATCAGTCCCCCATTTGTCGATTAAATACTGGGGTTCTATGCCGTTTCCCAAAGACTTTGAGAATTTTCTGCCTTCTAGATCCCTCAACGTCCCATGGAAAAACATGGTTTTAAATGGCTTTTTGCCTGTAAAGTAATTTGATATCATAACCATTCTGGCGATCCAGAGATACTTGATCTCAGGCGCCGAAATTTCAAAATCCCAAGGAAAGTAGCGATCAAATTCTTTAGTTTTGTCAGGCCAGCCAAGTGTCGAAAGAGGCCAAAGTCCCGATGAAAACCAGGTATCCAGAACCTGCTCGTCTTGCTTCCAATCTGGACCTGGTGGATCGAGCGACACCTTCATGTCGCTAGACCCTGAGCGAGCCCTTCGACCCCTCTCAGGGTGAACTTCGCGAGTCGAAGGATACCAGACAGGGATTCGGTGACCCCACCACAGGCTTCGGGAAATACACCAGTCGTGGATATTGTTGAGCCAATCAGTTAAAATCTTTGCATAGTTACTCGGGAGAAACTTAATCTTATCTTTCTTAATTACGTCGATTGCTCCTTTTGCTAACTTCTCAACCCTCACAAACCACTCTTCGGAAATTAACGGTTCGATAGTTGTTTTGCATCTTTCGCATACCGCAACTGAGTGTATGTAATCTTCCTCCTTGGATAATGCTCCAAGAGTACGCAGTTTTTCAACAACTTTTTCCTTGGCCTCGTCAATCTTTTGGCCGCAGAATTCTCCGGTGATATCTGTCAGCCTTCCTTCTTTATTTACGGCATGAAGAATTTCCAGTTTATGATCTTTGCCTATTTGATAGTCCAGAATATCGTGGGCCGGCGTGATTTTTAATGCACCTGTTCCGAAATCTTTTTCAACCCTTTTGTCCTCGATTACCGGGATTGCATTTTTGGTTAAAGGATTGATGACCTTTTGTCCGACAAACTTTTTGAATTTTGGGTGATTGCGGTAAAACGCAACTGCAGTGTCGGCGAAAATTGTTTCCGGTCTGGTGGTCGCAATTTCTATAAAGTTTTGACCTTTGACCTTTGACCCTTGACCCTTGACTTGATATCTGACGTAATAAAGTTTCTCTTTCTTCTCCTCATATTCCATTTCCAAGTCTTCAATTGCCGTATTGCATTTCGGACACCACTGGACAATGTAAGGGCCTTTGTAAATAAGTCCGTCGTCGTAGTATTTTTTGAACTGATGAAAAACTGCCGTCTTTCGTTTCTCATCAAGAGAAAAAACTTCTTGGGACCAATCGGCAGAAAGTCCCATGAATCTCCAACTTTGTGAAACCGAGTTGTAAATGTTTTCTTTGAATTGCCAGGCCGCCTCCAACCATTTTTCGCGGCCTAACTTTTCTTTTGAAAGATTTTGTTTTTTGAGTTCTTTGTCAAAAGTATTTTCAAAAGCAATACCCGCATGGTCGACCCCGGGCAAGAGCAAAACATCGAATCCCTGAAGTCTTCTGAAACGGGCTATAGCATCAAGTACCGAATGCTGCATGGCGTGTCCTATATGCAACTCTCCCGTTAAATTTGGCGGAGGAATTAAAAGTGAAAAAGTTTTTTTCGATGACTTGATGTTAGCCTTAAACAAACCGGTATTTTCCCAGAAGTTGTAAATTTGTTTTTCGTCAGTCATTTTTCATGTGACGGTAAATTTTACCCAATCGCCACGTGCAAAAATTATCATATTTAATTTTACATTAAAACTCCTGAAAATTTTTACATGAAATGAACTAAATTTTATTTCAGAATTTTTATTACTTTTATTTTTATATTAGACATTTTCAAACAACATTTATATGAACATCTGTCGCACTGAAATACAGGGACTCTAGCAATTTATCTTTTGTGATCTTTATTTAAGTGTTATCTCCCGTGACGGGAGATAACGGGAGTTAGAAGTGTAGAGATGGATCCGCTTTCAGAAACAAAGGGGGTTCTTTTTTTGACAGATAATATGCGCATACCGCAATCATCGCTCCGTTGTCGATTGAAAGTTCTTTTTCAGGGAAGAAAATACTTAATTGCCCATTTTTTGCAGGATCTGACATCCTACTTCTGAGTTCTGAATTTGCAGCAACACCTCCTCCCGCAACTATTGACCTAACTTTATATTTTGAAGCTGCTTTGTGCGTTTTTTTAACCAGTACTTCGCAAACTGCTTCCTGAAATTTGTAGGCGATTTCCGTTTTATCTTGGAAAGAGAGAGAGAACTTTTTTGACAAGTTAACGACTGCGGTTTTAATTCCGGAAAAGGAAAAATCAAAATTGTCGCCTGACACCATTGGTTTTGGCAGATTAAATTTATTTTGTTTGAAATTATATTCGCTCGCAGAACGCTGTGGATTCACAGTCTGCGGATGAATGCGAGAGAGCGAATACATACTGCCGAGTTCTGGAGTATCTACTCGCTCATGTAAACTTAAAGAGGAATACCGAGACCTTTCAGGCCTCGGAAGTTTATAATCTACTGCCAATTTTTCAATTTCCGGGCCACCCGGATACGGCAAATCTAAAATTCTTGCCACCTTATCAAATACCTCCCCTGCCGCATCATCTCTGGTACCCCCTAAAAATCGAAATTTTCCGTGGTCTGACATCAAAACGAGATCGGTATGTCCCCCGGAAACTATAAGGGCAACGAGAGGGAATTGAGGTTCACGGTTCACGGTTAATTGTTGACGGTTTCCATCTGTGATCTGTGAACTGTCAACTGATAACCAGTTGGCATACACGTGGGCAAGCAGGTGATTTATGGGGATTAGAGGTTTGTCCCATGCAAGCGCCAAGGCTTTTGCAGTCTCCACCCCAACTAAGAGTGAGCCTATAAGTCCAGGACCATACGCGCAGGCGACCGCATCGATTTTATTATCAGGAATTCTTGCCTTTGAGATTGCCTCTTTTAATACGGGTATCATCACTCTAACCTGTTCACGTGCGGCGACTTCGGGTACTACACCTCCGTATTTTTTGTGCAAGTTGACCGAAGATGCCACAATATTTGCGAGAATTTCTTTGCCGTCTTTGACTATTGCCACCCCGGTTTCGTCGCAGGTAGTTTCAATGCCCAAAATATTCATGTTCAAAAGTCCTAAGCGATTATAATTGCTCGCAGGAAACCGTAGATTCTTTGTCAGGGATAAATGCGCAAAGCGATTACATACTTCCAAAATATCATAGCAAAACAATTTTAGTTTCCTGACTCACTCTTGTAAACTTATAGAACAAATCCGAGGGCTTGTAGCGCTCGGAAGTTTATAGTTCAAAGGCAACCTGATCGCCTATTTGGAGGTTGTGGAGTGAGGAGACTCCCGCATTTATTTCCAGAACGTATTTTGCATCACTTTTGGGTTTGTATCTGGTTAAATCTTTCTCACCCTTATCAGGTTCCGGGGGAACATTTGGGGCAATATCGACGATTTTTTTGTTCTCGTCAATCCAGATAATGTCGATTGCGAATTCAACATCTTTCATCCAGAACATGTAGGATGCGCTTTTGTCAAATACAAAAAGCATACCTTCATCAAGAGAAAGTGACGAATAATCAGCAAGCCCGATTTGATGTTCCTTGGGCTCATCTGCGATTTTGGCCTGAATCACAAGATCTTTGATTGTAATCTGTGTGCTTTCTTTTTTCTGTGTCTGGGCGCTGTCTGTTGCGGTTTGGGTTATGAATTGGCCGGTCGAGAAACCTCGGCCGAAGATTATAAAGACGACAATGACTAAAACTAATCCTGCAATGACTGCTAAATCTTTTTTCACTTATCCTGTACCCACCAGAAAGACCGCCTGCCAGGGACGATAATTTGATTTGAAAACATCATCAATTAGAAGTTTATCACCTTTGTAAACTTTTCTTGTGAATACTGAAATTGCGCCTTGCGCTGAAAAATCGACCTGCTTTACTGTGCCTTTTGGAAGAGTTGGGTCATCTTGGTATCTGTCCGCAGGTGCGGGGGTGATATTGGAAACTACCGGTTGCGAGATTTCAACTTTTCTGTCATCCCCTGTTCCGTAAAAGTCAACCTGAAGCTTAGCGTTTGCCCGATCTACCACCGTCTGCACCAGGACATGGTGCTCTGTGTCGTTTTTGAATTGGAAATCAACGGCTGGAGCAAATACCGTGGCATCGATTCCGGGCTTATATCCGCCCTGTTCGTAATAGCCGACCCTGTATGAGTGAGCGGTTCTTTTGACGATCGGAAGTCCCGCATCAAGAGCGGCCCTAAAAACCGTCGTCGAAACCTGGCAGATTCCCCCGCCGTCGTCAAGAACGGTTTTACCCGAGGAGATAACGTAAGCTTGTCTGTAGCCGGTTGCTGCAGAAACTTCTCCTACCGAGTTGTTAAACGAGAATACCTCTCCCGGCGCAACTATAGTTCCTGAAATTCTACCTGCCCCCAGAGAAATATTGTGGATTCTGTTTGCAATCGACCCTGAAAAATACGAAATGCCCCGGCCGACCAGCTCGCGTATTCCAAGATTGCCGACTCCGTCACCCTCGACTTTTGCCCTTGTTGTGGAAACCGGGAGTGTGATTGTTATTGTTTTTGCAAAGTCCTGGTCTGAGTCAAAAAGGCTTTCATAAATCAGCTTATTGGTTTTTGCGATATCCAGTTCCTGGCCGTCTTGAGCCGGAGTGAATTCGACAACTTTTCCCCCTTCGAACCTGAGTTTGGCATTTATAGTTTTAATGTCGATTGCCTCTGAGATGCTTTCGACAAACGCGTCAATTTTATTGGATGAAAGTATAACTCTCAGCTGAGGTTCTGGATCAATTGCAAGACGCGTACTTTTGATGACAAATGCGTCGGAGACTAAGCTTACTTTTATGTAGGGTGCGGCAAGCTGATTTTCAGGTTGAAATTCAAGCATATCAGCTAGGTTTTTACCCGAAATTTGCCACTTCTGATTATTGTTTACAAGTGCGATATTTCTTTTTTCGAAGTCCGTGATTTTTTCAAGCACTCTTTGGGCTTGAGAGGTTTTTATTGCAGGTTCTGCACTGACCATTTGTAAATTAACCGGTGAATTTGATAAGCTCTGTATGTTTTTTTTGATATCATTTGCCATTTTTTCCCTATTTATGACAATACCCGTCTGTTCTTTTTGAATTTCAAAAGCGCCGTTTTTAAAAGTTATAGCTGCATCTCGATATTGGGTTTCAAATTCGGAAAGAATTGCGCCTGTCGTTTCTGTGAATTTTGAAATATCCAGAGAATATTGCGGTGAAATTTGTCTTGAAATAAAGAGAGACTCCAGCCAAAAAACAACGTTTTTCCAGGAATCGGGGCTTTTGCCCAGTCTTTTTACAATTTCCAGAGTCTCTCCTTCATTCATTTTGATGCCGAGCGATTGCAAATCGGACTCGACGGTGACGCCCTCAATGTAAAAAATAACCGGGGAATGTGAGAAGGTGTTAGTTTCTGCCGCAATCAACTCGTGCGAGTCGGAGATTTTTTTGTTCGCAAGGCTTACATTGCCGATTCGAACATTAGGTGCAGTCCTATTTACGAAATAATAGTTTAAAGTGCCAAAAAGAATAACAAAAAAGGTCCCCAAGATGATGACCAAGGCTGTCAGTGTTTTCTTACTCAAGGCTTGCATGCACCTATGATATTATAGACTTAAAGCGCAGTTCAAAGCTGATGAAATTTCTTTTGAAAAAGGTAATCTTGGCAATTCTGTTTGCACTGATTCTTTCAGGCTGCAAATTTATTCCCGGAATTAACAACCGGGACCAAGTCTCCCTCACTTATTGGGGATTGTGGGAGTCGGCTACAAATGTCAATCAGCTGATTTCAGACTATCAAAAGGATCACCCGAATGTCACTATAGTCTATGAGAAAAAATCTCATCAGCAGTACAGAGAAAGTCTGCAAAGCAGAATAGAAGCGGGAGAAGGCCCCGATATTTTCCGGTTTCACAACACTTGGGTGCCGATGCTTGAAGGTGTACTCTCCGAAGTTCCCGCAGATGTTGTCTCTTCAAGCGAATTTAGGGAGAATTTCTACCCTGCCGTGTCTTCGGATCTGCGAAATTCTCAGAAGAAATTCGTCGGCGTGCCTTTGGAAATAGACGGGCTAGGGCTTTTTTGGAATGAGGAAATTTTTAATGCGGCAGGCATAAACGCGCCTCCAAAAACCTGGCAAGAGCTTACTGATATTGCCTCCAAATTAACGGTTAGGGGTCCTGCCGGCAATATCACCACAGCGGGGGTAGCTATAGGGACTGCTTCAAATGTCGATCACTTTTCGGACATTTTAGGAATGATGATTTTACAAAACGGAGGTGATCCAAAACTGCCGACCGGCCAGCAGGCAGCGGACGCTTTGGACTACTTTACCAGTTTTGCCAGAGGCGAAAGTAGGATGTGGGATGCTTCCCTACCTTCATCGACGGTTGCCTTTACCGGAGGGAATCTGGCGATGTATTTTGGCCCAAGCTGGAGAGCGATAGAAATTAGGAACAGTAATCCGCTATTGAAGTTTCAGGTGGCGCCTGTTCCTCAGCTTGAGGGGGGAAAGGTTGCCTGGGCCAGTTATTGGGCAGAAGGGGTTTCTGCAAAGAGCAATCACCAAAAAGAAGCTTGGGAGTTTGTTAAATACCTTCAACAGGATGATGTTTTGGTTAAGTTTTACTCAGAGGCTGCAAAAACTCCCGGAAGGATATTCGGCGAACCTTATCCGAAAATCTCAATGGCTCCCAAAATTGCCTCAGACCCTTTCCTTGGTGCATTTATCGCCGATGCTCCATATATGAGGTCTGCGCCGATGGCTTCACGCACTTTTGACAATGGCTTGAACGACCAAATGATCAAAGCTTACGAGGATGCTGTAAATAGCGTTTTGAAAGATACGCGGGCGGAAGACGCACTTACTACGACTGCCAAAAATGTCAAAACTGTCCTTGAAAGATTCGGTGTCAAGTAGATAGAATATAATCGCTTTACTCTTGTAAACTTTATTAGGTCGAGAATTTTGATTCTAGAAAGTTTATAATCCTCATCAAATTGTCCTGCTCAAGATTTATACTAAATGAACGTTGCTTCTTCAATACTTTCGACTTTGGCATACCATGACATTTTTGATTATCCGCTTGATTTGCATGAAATTTTCGATCTGCTAATCAAAAAAAAATCAGATAAAGAGTCTATCGCAAGAGGGCTGGAGAGACTTAGAGTTGCAGGAAAAGTTAGCGAAAACAATGGATGCTTTTTTCTGAAAGGTCGTCGAAAGATCGTCCGAGTACGTAAATTGAGGATAAAGTATTCGCTAAAGAAGCTTAAACGGGCCGCGTTTTTTGCCAAATTGCTCAGGATTGTTCCGTCAGTCAAACTCGTTGCCGTCTCGGGCGCACTTTCAATGAAAAACAGCCGCAAGAGCGATGATATTGATTTGGTAATTGTAACTCCAAAGAGTTTGCTTTGGACCACCCGATTATTGGCAAACCTGTTGCTATTGCCTTTCAAAAGGGATCCGGCTGGCAAAAAAATTTCAGACCGTGCCTGTTTAAATATGTTTCTTGACGAATCAGCTTTGTCGATCAAGGACCATAATATGTATACAGCTCATGAGATTTGTCAGATGAAACTGTTGTGGGATAGAGATAACACTTACAGTAAATTTATCAGAGCAAACTCTTGGATTCGGGAGTATTTACCCAATTGGGAGGCAGATGTCAAACGACTAACGACTAACGACAAACGTAAAAAGAGTCCTAAAGCGTTGGACTTTAGACGTTTCGCGTTGGTCATTGAACCCCTCGAAGCTTTAGCGAAGTGGGGTCAACTCTGGTACATGAGAAACAAGCTAACGACAGAAAGAATCAGTAATACTCAGCTATTCTTCCACCCAAAAGATACTCAGTCTTGGGTAATTGCTGAGTATCAAAAAGGGCTCAAAAAGTTGAATATTGCTGACCCTTGACAATCCCAGGTTTGCTTTGAGAAAATTGAGACGGGCAACGCACAGAGTGTGCCAAAGTCCTCCCAAGCTGGAGCGAAGGAGGATTTTTTGATGTCTAGGACTAAGTTCATTTTTGTTTCAGGCGGCGTGATTTCCGGAATCGGGAAGGGAGTTGCCACTTCCGCAATTGCCCTGCTTCTAAAATCTCGCGGATTCAAGGTTACTGCAATTAAAGCCGATCCTTACCTCAACGTCGATGCCGGTACCTTGAACCCGATCGAGCACGGTGAAGTTTTTGTTTTGGATGACGGCATGGAATGCGATCAGGACTTGGGAAATTATGAAAGGTTTTTGGATCAAAGTTTAAACAAAACAAATTATATAACTACAGGGCAGGTTTTTAAGGCCGTAATTGAAAGGGAACGGGAGTTAGGATATGAGGGTAAAACCGTTGAATTTTTTCAGGATCCGCCAAGGGAAATAACCGGCCGTATTTTAAAGTGCGCAAAGGTCAACAAGGCAGAAATTGTCTTACTGGAAGTCGGCGGCACCGTCGGTGAATACCAGAACATGCTTTATCTCGAGGCAAATCGTCTCTTGAAACTTAAATATCCCCGCGATGTCTTGCATGTCCACCTGACATATTTGCCCATTCCGTCGTCAATTGGCGAAATGAAGTCAAAACCGGCCCAAATGTCGATTCTGCAATTGGCATCATCCGGAATCCACGCCGATTTTGTCCTGGCAAGGTCTTCTTTTGCACTTGATGATAAAAGAAGAGAGAAAATTGCTATTTCCTGCGGAATTGAACCTGAAAACATAATTTCGGCTCCGGATGTTGAGAATATCTACCAGATTCCCTTGAATTTTGAAAACCAAAATCTTTCGGATAAAATCCTTTCCAAATTAAATACCAAACCCAGAAGAAGTGACCTTGCTGACTGGAAGGTGATGGTTAACAAGGCACTGACAGCCAGAAAAGTTGCCAAAATTGCCATGGTTGGCAAGTATTTTACAACCGGCGATTTTATGCTTTCGGATGCGTATCTTTCGGTAATTGAATCAATAAAACATGCCGCGCCGCTTTTTGATTTCAAACCCAAAATGAAGTGGATCGATTCGGCAGAGATAGAAAAAGAAGGCGTTGATATTTTGGCAAATTTCGACGGCATTGTCGTTCCCGGAGGCTACGGCTCGCGGGCGGTTGAGGGAATAGTTGCGGCAATTAAATTTGCCCGCGAGAACAGAATTCCCTACTTTGGATTGTGCTACGGAATGCAGCAGGCGGCTATAGAATTTGCCAGGAATGTTTTAGGTTACAAAGATGCCAATACAACCGAAATTAATCCTAATACCAAGCATCCCGTGATTGATGTGATGACAAGCCAGAAGGATTTGGTCAAATACCATAATCTGGGCGGCACCCAGCGTTTAGGTTCGTGGGAGTGGAAAGCCAGAAAGGGTACGAAATTTGTTGAGGCCTACAAATCGCAAGCTGGTTCTGACCGCCATCGCCACAGGTATGAATTTAACAACAAATATAAGGAAATTTTTGCAAAAAGCGGTATGGTTATTTCGGCAACAACCAAAGACGGAAAACTTGTCGAGGCAATGGAGTTAAAGGACCACCCGTTTTTTGTAGGAGTGCAGTTTCACCCTGAATTAAAATCGCGGCCTTTAAAACCGCACCCTCTTTATATTGCCTTTATGGAAGCTGTTTCTAAGTTTAAAAAAGAAAGAAGATCTAGGTAAAACGGTTCGGGACTTGACCCCGTAGATCTTCTTCCAGTTCTCTTCGAGAAATTTCAGTATAACTTCTGGAAGTAGTTCTACGGGGTTGACCCGCCTAATCTTAGCATTCGCCTTTTCAATACTATCCGTATACGGCTCATGTTGCGATTTCACTCGGGTCTGCACCCCGAACTAAGACAAAATTCAGTTCGGGGCTTGACCCTTCGACAAACTCAGGGTCAACCCTGAATAAAACTGAAGGGTTGACAAATTAGAAATCTCCGTTAAAATATTAGCAGTCGCAACGCTTTAGTGCTTGCGCTTTTTGTTCTAAATCTGTCTCAATATTTTTTATCGATAGTCAATCGACGATAGATAATAGATAACATGTTAAAACCTTTAGCCGGATACGTACTTATAGAACCTGCTCCCAAAGAAACAAAAACTGCCTCTGGAATTGTTCTCCCTGATTCTGCTGACGAAAAACCACAAGAGGGGAAAGTACTTTCCTGTGGTGATGATCTTGTGGAAGAGGGAAAAACCATCAAGTGTCCGGTCAAAACGGGAGACAAGGTTGTTTACAAAAAGTGGGGCGGCAATGAAATCAAGATCGACGGCAAAGAACTTTTGCTTATCAAATTCGAAGATTTGATGGCAATTGTTGCAAAGTAAAGATGAAATGCGAAAGAGGAATAGAGAAAGAAGGAATTCTAGTTTGTTTAGGTGCATACTGTGAACCAGATTACATCGATGGGTCTAGGATTGCTCGGAATTTTAATCTGGCAGAATTAACTGAGCGAACGAGTAAAGCGGAAATGGACCTTCAAGAAAAACCAGAAAGTTGTCAATTACAAGCAGCATTCAATCAGCTCTTAATCGCAAGAGTTATGCGATCTGGAACAGAGGTAGTAAATTAGTAAATCATGGCTAAACAATTAATTTACGCAGAAGAAGCACGAACAAAGCTGAAAAGCGGCGTTGACAAGCTCGCAAATGCCGTGGCAACTACTCTCGGCCCTAAAGGCAGGAACGTGGCACTAGATAAGAAATGGGGGGCTCCAAACGTAGTCCACGACGGTGTTACCGTAGCCAAGGAAATTGAGCTTGAGGATCCGTTTGAGAATATGGGTGCATCACTTGTTAAGGAAGCCGCCTCCAAGACTTCAGACGTTGCCGGTGACGGAACCACAACCGCCACTGTTCTTGCACAGGCCATGGTTGAAGAGGGACTCAAAAATATAACAGCAGGCGTAAACCCCATGACCCTCAAAAAGGGAGTCGAAAAGGCCAGCGAGGCCGTAGTTGAAGAGCTCAAAAAAATGGCCAAAAAAGTTGTGGGGCAGGAAGATATCGAAAAAATCGCCACGATTTCGGCCGCAGATTCCACAATCGGCAAGCTTATCGCCGATGCCCTTCAAAAAGTCGGACCGGACGGAGTCGTAACTGTTGAGGAAGGTAAGGGCTTGGAGCTTTCTGTTGAATATAAAGAAGGCATGGAGTTTGACCGAGGTTTTGTTTCACCCTATTTTGTGACGGACCCTGACAAAATGCAGGCTATTGTTGAAGATGCCCACATCTTAATTACCGATCAGAAAATTACTTCCCTAAACGATCTCCTGCAGTTTCTGGAGAACTTCGTCAAAATTTCCAAGAATTTAGTAATTATCGCAGACGAGGTTGAAGGTGAAGCCTTGGCAACTTTGGTTGTCAATAAAATAAGAGGAACTTTTAATGTTCTGGCTATCAAAGCTCCGGGATTTGGCGACCGCAGAAAAGAAATGCTTGACGATATTGCAACGTTAACCGCAGGAGTTGTTATTTCGGAAGATATGGGCAGGAAATTAGAGTCGGTAACTGTTGAGGATTTGGGTAGGGCAGACAGTGTTGTTGCCGATAAGGAAAACACGATAATTATAGGCGGCAAGGGTTCAAAGGCGGCAATAGAAGGCAGGATTAAACAAATCAAAAATGAAATTACAACGACAGACAGCGATTTTGACCGTGAGAAACTGGAAGAAAGGCTTGCCAAGCTTTCCGGCGGAGTGGCGGTTATCAATGTCGGCGCGGCAACCGAAATAGAACTTAAGGAAAAGAAAGAAAGAGTCGATGATGCGGTGCATGCCACCAAAGCCGCAGTCGAGGAAGGTTATGTGGTTGGCGGGGGTGTAGCTTTGATCCGCGCCAGAAAAGCCGTTGACAAACTTATTGCTGGAGCTTTAAATACCGATGAAAGAATCGGTTTGGAGATCGTTAAAAATTCGCTGGCAAAGCCGCTTGCCAAAATCGCAGAAAACGCGGCTGTTGATTCAGGCTGGGCGGTCAAAGAAGTTGAAAAGGCGCAAGGCGACATCGGCTTAAATGCCCTAAATGCCAAGTTCGAAAATTTAGTGACTGCCGGAATAATTGATCCTGTTAAAGTCACCCGTTCCGCTTTGCAGAATGCCG
>MFBF01000054.1:0-1426 GCA_001774865.1 Candidatus Curtissbacteria bacterium RIFCSPHIGHO2_02_FULL_42_15 | reverse complement strand
CGACAGAAGCATTAGTAACTGATATAAAAGAACCTGAAAAACCGATGTCTATGCCTCCTGGCGGAGGGATGGATTACTAAAGCTGGATAGGCCTACAGTAAGGCAATTGCCGTTTGGCAATGATACAATACTTATATGAAACCAATTGATTTAACTAAAGTAATAAAGAGATATACGAGTGGTTGGATGGCACTCTCTCCTGACTACAAAAAAGTTGTCGGTCACGGAAGGACGATAAAGAGTGCGACTAGTGAAGCGAAATCTCATGGAATTGAAGACCCTATCTTGATGCGTGCTGCCAAATCTTACGGCCCGATAGCACCGTAGTGAAATTTCCGTACTTTAAACTTCCAAATCAAGATCCAAAGAAAAAATTCTTGCAATTGCCTTGGATCCCAGTTGCCATTAACGCTAAAGATAATAAAAAGACATTTCTGATGCTTATTGATTCTGGGGCGGATAATTGTATTTTTGATAAAGATGTTGCCGATTTTTTAGGAATCAATATAGTAGACGGTGAACTAATTAAAACTAGTGGTATCGGTGGAGGCGCAAAGGTCTATTATTTTGATAACATCTACATAAACATTGGAGGGGAAGAAGTAAAAACAAGATGCGGATTTATAGATGGGAATTTGGTAGATGGAAAAATTGCCGGAGTTTTAGGACGTCAAGGCTTCTTTGACCATTTTAAGGTTTGCATCGATGAAAAAGGAAGAGAGATCGAACTAAAACCAAGATAAATACAAATTTTTAGCTTCAAAAAACTGTATCCTAAGGGATATATCAAATGGTATATCCAAACTATACAACCCTTGCTAGATTCGAATTTCTGGTAAAATTCAAATTGAAATGATTGAGGTTGAGAAGAAATTCATACCAACGTCGGAAGAAATTGAGCGAGTAATTCAAGGTGCCGATTTGTTAGAGGAAGAGACTCATACAAACGTCTATTATGATACAGAGAATTATGAGCTAACTACTAAAGTGAGATGGCTAAGGAATAGAGGTGGTAAATTCGAATTAAAAATCCCTCTAAATTGGAAACCGAATAATCATGGAGTTATTGTTCAGTTTGAAGAGTTGGAGGATGATGATGAAATTCGTAAGTTTTTTGGTATTAGTAGTCAAGCGAATACGCTTGAGGAAGACCTTAATGCAAACGGTTACAAACCATTTGCCTCAATTACTACAACACGGAAAAAGTATAAAAAGGGAGAACTCTTTTTTGTAATTGATTCAACAGATTTTGATTTTACCATTCTTGAAATAGAACTAATGGTAGATAGCGAATCAGAAATAAAGAAAGCGGAGGAAAAGATACTTGCATTTGCCGACCCGTACTCATCATGGCAGCGAGGTACAAATGAGTACCATAACGGACTTTTGCGACGATACCTCCCTAAAGGAACATCATTTGTCGACT
>MFBF01000053.1:1708-7750 GCA_001774865.1 Candidatus Curtissbacteria bacterium RIFCSPHIGHO2_02_FULL_42_15 | reverse complement strand
TGTAGAAGTTGGTTTGGGAGGCAGGCTCGATGCGACGAACGTGTTAAATCCACAATTGACGGTTATCACAAACGTCGGTTTGGATCATACGGATGTTTTGGGGAAAACCGAAGAGAAAATAGCTGTTGAGAAGGCCGGAATAATCAAGCTCAATGTCCCGATTGTGACAGGGTGTCCTTCGGCAAGCTCAGGATCTTCGACAGTCGGGAAAGCGCTGAAGGTTATCGAAAAAGTTGCCAAAGAGAAAAACGCACCTTTGATCACGATCAATACCCAATCTTTCGAAAAAGCTTTGAAATCCGATGTTTTTAGTACCATTAATTTACCTATTGATATATTTAGATCTACTTCTTATAGCTTCACGTATTCACACAAACTGCTTGCCCTTGCCGCTGTTAAAACCTTGGAGATTCCTTTGAGCAGAGGTCAGATTACCAAGGCCTTTGGTTCAACTTTTCCGGGAAGGTTTGAGGAAATTGAAAACGGCGTAATTTTAGACGGGGCGCATAATGCGGATAAAGTCAGGTTTTTGATCCGGTGGATCAAAGAAAAGACTACAGACTACAGACTACAGACTACTGCCGTAGACCGTAGACAGTGGACAGTAGTCTTGATCATCGCTTTCAAAAAAGGTAAAGACTGGAAGAAGATGATTGATCTTCTCGTCAAAAATCTGCCGGTTTCAAAAGTCATCGTCACGAAGTTTTATGCGGTAACCGATATGGGGAAGCATCAGGCAGTGGAGCCGAAGGAGATTGCAAAGTATGTTAGGTCGGTCTACAGACTACAGACTACTGTCTACAGCAATTCCCATGAGGCAGTTTTTGCTTCTCTTCAATCCAAAATCTATAACCCAAAATCTACAATCTTACTTGTCACCGGCTCGCTGTATTTGGTGGGAGAAGTAAGAGCGATTTGGCAGTTACCGCAATATTAAGCTATGGTAAAATACCTGCAGATGAAAAAAGCTAAAGAACTTCAGTTTAAAGTAGTCATTGAACAGGACGAGAACGGAATTTATGTAGCTTCCGTGCCGGAGTTAGTTGGTTGCTACACTCAGGCAAAAACTCTAGAGGAAGTGCGTAAAAGAATAAAGGAAGTTATTGGCTTAGTTTTGGAATCCGACAAAGACTTGAAAAAAGAAAAGTTGGCATCCCCCAAATCCCAATATCATTTCTTCGGGATCGAAGAAGTGACAGTTCAAAGTTATGCCTAAATTGTCTCATGTTAGAGGCAAAGATTTAATTGGAATCTTAGAAAAACTTGGTTTTGAGAAAATTCATCAAAAAGGCAGTCATGTAAGAATGAGGCACAGTGATGGCAGGAGAACTTCAATCCCTTTGCATTCTGGCGAAAAAGTCGGGATTGGACTGCTTAGAAAAATCCTTCGAGACATTAATCTTTCCCCTGATGAATTTAGAAAGTTAAGATAATTTTGTCACCGGCTCGCTGTATTTGGTTGGGGAAGTGCGGGCGATTTGGAAATTGTCGGAGTATTAGATTTCCTGGAGGTCTCCCTTTCTAGAATATTCAACCACTTTTTCGCCTTCTTTTCTTAAAATCTGCAAAAGCTTGGCGGCATGCCTGTGGATTTGACCTCTTTCGCTTTCTAAATTGGGATCAGCTGCAAAATATGTCAAATCGAGCTCAGCCCAGGCTGGTTGCTGGGCAACTAGGTTAGGGCTTTTTGCTTGTCTCCTTATTCTCAGAAGATGATAAAGATGACTGACAATGGCAATTTTGCCTTTGTGGCCCAGGATTTTTTGAAGCAGATCGTCAGGGAATTGTTCGAACTGAGTTTTGGTGTTTGCTTCCTGCGGTGTCGGATCAAGTTTGGGAGAAATTTCGGAAATTATGATTTTATCTTGTGGTAGAGCAATTTTACCGTCCGCGATTGCTTCTCTTAGAACATGATTTTGTCTTCCTGTACCGTTATAGAAAAATATAGGTCCGGCTTTTTGGATATCTTCTTCGGTAATTTCACTTTTATCTTTATTTAATCTGAGAGCAGTAACTTCTTTTACCAACCCGATTCCTCTTGCTATCCTTTGACGGTCTTCTTTCCTGAAGAACTTAGCGTAATCCGTGATTGTATAGGCGAGGGGAGACGGCTGGAGTTGTTCATCATAGGTAGAATGGCCGGAAAATACCCAGACTATATCAATGTCTGGGGTCGGGGTGGGGTTTTCGAATTCTCTGAATTCTCTAACTAATTCTAGTCTTGAAGCGAATATTTCTTGGTTCTCAGCCATCAATTAGTATCTTACAATAGAAGAGGGTTATGAAATTACTAACCGATCTTGATGTTTCCGGCAAAAGAATTTTTGTAAGGGGGATTTATAAGCTATCCGAGTTTGAATTTACAAAATCTTTTATTTTACATTAAGAATTGTTTGGTTGGTGAATACTGGATGATATGGAGATTGTCTAAGTTTTAGCTTATAATTATGGACGAAAATGGAAGAGTCTCGAGAAAGAATGGCACAAATACTTGCAGTTGACGTAGTAATTTTACCGCCCGTTGAGATTTCTCAACCGGCAATAGATTTAAACATTAGCATAGAGAACGCATCTTTTAATCTTTCAACAAGAGATTACTTACCGCACATAACTTTAGCGATGGCTTATATAAATGACTTATCTGGGATTTTAGGGGCAGTTGAGCAGGTTGCAAAAAAATCAAGGCAATTTGTGGTAACAACTGGGAATATTTCTTATGGAGAAATGGATCCGTCTTGGAACGGGGGGAAATATGGAAGTCATTGGAAAATAGAAAAAAATGCTGATCTTCTAAATTTACATCGGTTGCTTGTTCAAAATATTAACGGTGTGAATTTACCACCAAATGCAAGTCAATCTTTTATAGGACCAGAACAGGCGAGTCCGGCAGCAGCTGAATACGTTGGTAGTTTTAAGGCAAATAGCAGTGGTGAAAATTATTGGCCGCACATTACGCTTGGAGTTGGTGAGAGTGGATTGGAACAAAGCTTAAGAAAAGAGTTTGTTTGTGATGAAATTATACTTGCTCAACTCGGCAATTTTTGTACAGTCAGGAAAATATTAGGGAGTTTCAAATTAGGTTAGTTGATGAATGAAGAAACTCAGATTTTTTTAATCCGTCATGGGTCGGTTGATAATCCCGATGATATAAGTTATGGGCGGCTTCCTATTCCTCTTTCTAAAAAAGGTCGGGAGGAAGTGTTGAGTTTGGCGGGGGTTTTGAAGTCGCACAGTATTAAGTTTGACCACCTTTACACTAGTCCACTTGTTCGAGCCAAACAAACAGCGCAAATTATAGGCGATGAGCTTGGTGTTGAATCCGTGGAAGTTCGAGAGGAACTCAATGATGTGGACATTGGTGAACTTCAAGGTGCACCGATGCAGATTTTAAAAGATGCTGATTACAGTGAGGAAAAACTAAAAGAAATGGGTTTTGAAATTGAGACAAAGGGCGAGATTGTGAGGAGAATAAGAAGATTAATCTCCCAGGTTGCTCAAGAACATAGAGGTGAAAATGTGGCTATGGTAAGCCATGGTGATGTCACAAGACTTGGTCTTTGGTCACAAGAGTTTGGCGAAAAAAGACCTCCAGGAAACTTAAGAGACAATGATTACCTGGCAGTCGCGGAGGCAGTTGTGTTGAAGTTTGATGGAGATCGATACATAAATCATGAATTTATACGAAGAGAGAAGAGTGGGCAAGTTGAGAAAGATCACATCAAACGGACCGAGGCCTACTGAATTATTATATTGCTACATTGTGGAATCCACCCCAGTTTTAAGTAATAATTGTAATAGTGAAGCTTCTTTCAGACGTTGATGTTTCAGGTAAACGGGTTTTTGTGAGGGCGGATTTGGATGTGCCGGTTAAGGAGTTCACGGTTAAAAGTTCGCAGTACTCGGGAGCAACAAGGCTGACGAATTTGAAAAATACGATTGATTACTTATACAAACAAGGAGCATCCAAAATTATTATTGCAGGTCATATAGATAGACCGGAAAAACCCGATCCGGAATATTCAACAAAACAGCTTAGGTTCATTCTGGAGCAAATCCTTTTAAGAAGCGTTTATTTTGCCCAAAATTTAGAAAAGCAAGTTGCGGGGTACTTAGTACTTTTGGAAAATTTACGGTTCTTTCAGGGTGAAAGCACAAATGATACCGCTTTTGCCGTAAAATTATCATCTTTGGCCGATATTTATGTCAACGAGGCATTCGGTAATTGCCACAGGAATCATGCATCGATGGTGGCATTGCCTCACCTATTGCCGCATGCAGCCGGTCTACATTTAGCCAAGGAAGTAGATGAATTGTCTAAAATCCTCAAGGGTCCCCAAAAACCTTTCGTGGCAATTGTCGGCGGGGCAAAGATTGAAACTAAACTGCCTTTAGTTGAACATCTTGCCAAAATTGCGGATTTTGTTTTGGTCGGTGGAGAACTGCCAGTTGAAATTGGGAAAAAAGGAGTGAAATTTACCCAAAACGTTTTGGTTGCTAGTTTAACAGCAGATGCCAAAGACATATCCGATGAATCAATTTATCAGTTCAAGGAGAAGATTGCCAGCGCCAGGACAGTGGTGTGGAACGGGCCTTTGGGGCTTTTTGAGGAAGGGTACGATAAAGGAAGCAAAGCTATTGCCCGCGCGGTGATTGATAGTCCTGCATACGAAGTTGTTGGCGGCGGGGAAACTGTTGAGTTTTTAGCCAAAAATAATCTTCTGTCTCCGCCATCTGGCGGATTTGCATTTGTTTCTTCCGGTGGAGGGGCAATGCTGGAGTTTTTGTCCGGAAAAACTTTACCGGCCCTTAAGGCTTTAGAATAAAATCTACGTCTACTCATGAATTGGTACCAAAAACCTCACCAAGATGTTTTGAAAGAACTTGGTGTAAAGCCTGAACAAGGTTTGACTCCTCAGCAAGTAAAAGACAGGCTTGCGGCATTTGGTCCCAACGTTTTGGCTCGTGCTAAAAAAGAAACGATCCTCGATATTTTCGTAAGACAATTCAAAAGCCCCTTAATTTATATTTTGATTTTGGCCGCAAGCTTCGTTATTTCCTTAGGACAAACAACCGATGCAATTGTCATTCTTGCTGTAATTTTTCTTAATTCGATAATCGGTACGGTTCAAGAGGGCAAAGCCAGAAATTCCCTTGAAAGACTGAAGAGTTTAACTCGACATAAGGCTCTTGTGCGGCGTGCAGGCGAGGAAAACCTAATTTCTGCGGAAGAGATTGTGCCTGGAGATATTTTAATTCTGCACGAGGGAGACCGAATTGGTGCCGATGCCAGAATTTTCAAGGCTGAATCTTTCAAAGTTGATGAGGCAGTTTTGACAGGAGAAGCGGAAAGCATCACCAAAACCTTGAATGTAATCACTCAAAAGGATTTGGTTGTGGGGGACCAGAAAAATATGGTTTTTGTCGGAACCAGCGCGGTTTCGGGATTTTGTGAGGCAATCGTTGTTGAGACGGGTTTTTCTTCCGAACTTGGGAAAATATCCAAAAGCATTCAAGAATCTTCAGATATCCCCTTACCTCTTGCCCAAAAGGTTTTAAAGCTGACACACTTTATTGCATTTGCCGTTTTTTTAATCGCGGCAGTCACTCTTCTGACCGGCGTTTTAAGAGGAATCGAATTTAGGGAAATATTGGCGGCAGTAATCGGGCTTTCCGTTTCGATCGTTCCCGAGGGTTTGCCGGTTGCAGTAACTATTGTTCTTGCCGGCGGTGTCTGGCGTATGACCAAAAACAAAGCAATCGTCAGGCAGATGGCGGCGGTTGAGGCAATGGGCAACGCAGACACTTTATTGGTTGATAAAACCGGAACGATTACAACAGGCAAAATGGTTATCAAGAAAGTAAATTTCGAAGGGGACGAGATTAAGGTTGACGGTGACGGCTACGAGCCCGACGGCAAAATCGAAGACCTGGAAAAAGACGGGGGAAGGTTTAAAAAACTCCTATCGCTGTGTTATCTGTCGCTTACGGCAGATGTGGTTTTTGACGAACACAGGAGATGGCAGCCCACAGGTGACCCGACAG
>MFBF01000053.1:0-1697 GCA_001774865.1 Candidatus Curtissbacteria bacterium RIFCSPHIGHO2_02_FULL_42_15 | reverse complement strand
GCGGTTGTCTGCAAAAAAGCCGGGCTTTCGAAGGAAAAGTTGTCAAAAGAGTACAAAGTTGATTTTGCCAAGCCTTTTGATCCCCAAAAAAGATACGTTGAGGCCGCTTATGTCAAAGGAGAAGAAAAGTGGCATGTATTTGTCGGGGCCGTTGATTTTATCGCCAAAAACCTCAAGGTAGACCACCATATTTTAGCCGATTACGAAAATTTAGCAGAGAAGGGATACCGAGTAGTCGGGGCGGTTGTCTTTGGGCCAAAAAAGAATCAGCTTTTCGCCCATGCGCTTTTTGCCATTGAAGAGGAGATACGGCCGCAGGTTGCCAAATCGGTTGCGGCTGCCAAAGAAGCAGGATTTAGAGTGGTGATGATAACAGGGGATTTTGAAGAAACAGCCAAAGCAATTGCCGCAAAAGTTGGAATTTTTGAAAATGGAGACAAGGTCCTTACCGGCAAAGATGTGGAGAAACTTCCCGAAGTGCAATTAGAGCAAAGAATTGAGAATGTAACAGTGTTTGCCAGAATCACTCCCGAGCACAAGCTTAAAATCGTCAGTGCATACAAGAAAAAAGGCCATGTCTGTGCAATGACCGGAGACGGTGTAAACGACGCACCGGCACTGCAGGTTGCCAATCTTGGGATAAGTGTCGGATCCGGTACCCAGGTTGCCAAAGACTCCTCGGATATTGTCCTGGTGGACAGTAATTTTTCGACAATTATCGATGCAATTTCCGAAGGCAGGGCAATCTATCAATCTCTCAAAAAGATTATCTTGTATTTATTTTCAACCAGTTTTGGCGAAGTTTTGGTAATTTCCGGTGCCGTATTTTTGGGGTTGCCCCTGCCTTTATTTGCCGTCCAGATAATCTGGCTGAATTTTGTGACAGACGGCTTTTTTGTCGTCGGGCTTGCTCAGGACCCGCCTTTGGAGAAAAAACTTTTGCATAAAAACGAGATCGTCAGTGAAAATTTGGTCGACAGAAAAATGATTTCGCGGATGTCGATTCTAGCACTCGCGATGTTTGCCGCGACAATGCCCGTTTTTTACTTTTATCAAAGCTCAACGTCTTTGGCTGTTGCCAGGACTATGGCTTTGCTGATACTTTCTGCAACTCAGTGGTTTAATGCCCTGAATGTGCGCTCAAAAGACCGCTCGATTTTTAAAATTCCTTTAAATAATAAATTTTTATTAGCCTCGTTTGCAATAGTTTTCGCATTACAGTTTATTGCTATTGAAACAACTTTTGGAAACAGAATTTTGCACACGGTTGACCTTAATCTTGGTCAATGGGTATTAGCACTTAGTGTATCTACTTTGATAATTTGGGTTGAGGAGATAAGAAAGTTTTTTATAAGAAATCCGCGCTTCATAAGAAGATTGATAGAAGTGGAGTATGAACGTTCGGGACACAAAGCATCATTTGCAGGCGATTGACGATTAGCAGCTAACAATAGACAATGGAATTATGATTAAGACTGATAAAAAGCCCGCAGTCATTCCAATAATTATATTATCCATTGTATTGTCAGTTGCTTATTCAATAGTGGTTATAGCATTCCTTTTTTGTTTTAATCCTGCACACTACTATCTTTTTGATCCTATTTATTACTTTAGATCTTTGCCTTATATATTTATTTTAATTTTTATTATATTTTTGGTTGTTCTTTTGAAATACCGTTTAAAAAGTAAGACAGTTT
>MFBF01000052.1:447-8910 GCA_001774865.1 Candidatus Curtissbacteria bacterium RIFCSPHIGHO2_02_FULL_42_15 | reverse complement strand
ATTTCGTAATTATTAAATTTCTCAATCGCTGCTTTTGCTCCATCTTCAGTTTCCATTTCAACAAAAGCAAAACCGCGGCTTTGGCCGGAAAATTTATCCGTAATTATATTACAGCTTTCCACCTTGCCGGCTTGCCCAAACAACTCTTCTAAAGAATCCTGCTTTGCTGAATATGGAAGATTTCCAACAAACAGTTTTTTTATCATTTACATCCTCCTTTCTGCTGATTTATGGGATTTTCTGACGAAGTTAAAAGGGAAATTCTAACTACACATACGATCCAATCGAGCCTATAAATTATATCATAAATAGGGTTTTGTCTATAATGAAAATGGTTTATGGGAAAACGTTTGGGTGCATTTAAAATCGGGGTCGACGGAAAGATACTGGACTACAGACTAGGTAAAAACCTAAATTTAGACGACGTAAAAAATTTCTTTAGCAAGAAATACAAAGTCAAAAAATTATGGCAAGGTGCAAGACACGTACTTGGAGAGCTCGAAAAATCAAACCAAAAACTTTTTTTAAACTTTCAACAACCGAAGGCATCGGTGCAGTTACAAAAAATGAATACAATTGGAATAAAGAATTTAACAGCCAAATCAAAAGGCCAAGCTCAAACTATTGGGTACCTAAAAATTACGACTGCGGAATTTATCATAATAATCTATTTTTTCTAATAACCGATAAATTAGAAGGAGAATTTTTGGCAAAAACACCTGCCAAATCAAAGATATCTAAATTGTTTATCTCCAACATTCCAAAAGTCATTGCCTTCTCACAGCTGATTCAAAATCTTAAGACCAAAAATCCTAATCAAAAAGGCATTCACCATGAAATTTTTTTAAACAAAGCAAAATCATGGCTCGATGGAATACCCAATGATATACAGGCAAAATATGATCTTGAGAAACTTTATAAAAAAGTGGCAAAAGGTGTTTCAGATTTAAAAGCAAAACCAAGACATGGCGATTTTGCGCCGTGGCATCTGATTAAGCTTAAAGACGGACAGCTTGCATTAATCGACGGCGAACATGCTCTAAAAAACGGGGTCGAGCTTTACGATATTGGCTATTTTATCCAAAGAGTTTTTTCCGTTTTAAAAAATCCCAAATTGGCACAAGACATCTTAAATTTACTTGCTCATCAAGGTTTCGATATCAAAAAATTAAGATGCATTCTTGCGGCAAGGACAATCGGCGGATTTCTCGATGAATCACTTGCACACACACCGGATTATTCCTTCGCAGATCAATTCAGAAAGTGGATTGGCACCCTCGATGTGTAGTTATGCGCAAGATGTGGTAAAAAGGAATTGAAACAGAAACTAAATGGAACTTACATCCTTGGCAAAACTTCTGGACCTTTCCTCAAAAACTGCAATCGTGACAGGTGGCGCAAGGGGGATTGGTTTGGGCATTGCATATCGCTTTGCCGAAGCGGGAGCAAAGGTAACAATTGCAGATATTGACAAAGAAAAAGCAGACGATTCTGCTCAACAATTAAAAGCCAAGGGCTGGCAGGCTGTGGCAGTCGCCTGCGACGTATCAAAGGCAGATGAAGTCGAGAACATGGTTGCCGAAACTGTCAAAACCTTCGGATCAGTAGACATCTTGGTAAACAATGCCGGCATTTTCCCAAACATTTTAGTCATGAATATGCGTGAAGAAGACTTTGATAAAGTAATCGATGTCAACTTAAAAAGCGTTTTTCTTTGCTCTCAAAAGGTTGCCAAACAAATGATTGCGCATGGCAAAGGCGGAAAAATCATTAATATCACCTCAATTGACGCACTTCATCCGTCTTCTGCCGGCCTTACCCATTATGATGCTTCCAAACACGGCGTCTGGGGTTTTACCAAAAACGCGGCGCTGGAGCTTGCCCCCCATAAAATCTGGGTTAATGCTATTGCACCGGGGGGAATTGCAACGCCCGGCGTGGAAAAAGTCCAAAAGAACTTAGAGCTTCCCCAAGGCGTCGACATGCAAAAACTTCTCGAGAATTTTATGGCCAAGATTCCAATGGGGAGGATGGGCGAGGCCGATGATATCGGCAAAGTCGCCCTTTTCTTGGCAAGCGATCTATCCTCGTATATTACCGGAGGGCAAATTGTGGTAGACGGCGGAGTTTTGCTTTCGTAAGATTAAAAGGACAAGAGATCAAGAAGCCTTGAGAAAAATCCCTGCTTGATATCCAAAAGATTGCCGTCATCAACGGCAACAACAGCCTTAAGTTTAATCCCAACCGGAATTAACCCAATAAAATTTTCATCCTTAACACCCGAAATCACATAAACCGCCTCATTATCTTCTTGGGTTAGCTCGATTCCTGCGCCGGCAACTGAAGCGGCAGTAGTTCCCTCGGGAGGCTGAGCAGAGGGTGTGCCTTCGGGGCTGGGGGATGCTTCCGGTTCCGGCTCTCCTTCAACTCTGGTCAATATTCCGGCTCTGATCATATTCTGAACAGCCACATCCGGAAGGATCGTGACCACTTTCTCCCCAGCCGGAGTTGTAACAAAAAGTTCGCCGGTTGCAGGGTTTACCGAAAGCGGGAAATTGGTTCGGACTTTCCTGCCTTTTTGGACAAATCCAATTTCCGCAGAACCTGTGGCAAGTTCAATGTCATCATCCTCAAGCTCTGCTTCCAGCTCTTCTAAAAGTTCGTCCTCTTCTTCATCTCCCAGCTCGACCTCTTCATCATTTTCATTTTTAACTTTGAGAACACTGATACCGTTTTCAGTTTTGATCTCGATTCTGAGGTTACCAGATCTGATTTTTGTTTCCTCTTTGTCCTCTTCAATCTTTGTCTCAAACTTTCCTTCTTCGGATTCGGTCTTTATTTCCGTCTTTTTCGGGCTTGATTCTATCTTTGTTTTACTTTTACCGCTTCTTGATTCAACTTTGATACTGTCTGAGGACCTGGAGCCTGATGAACCAGAAGTAGTCTTATTTTGCTCTTCTTGTTCGTCGTCATCGTCATCAGCGTCTGATTGTGAGCTGCTACCCGAAGACCCTGAAGAGCTTCCTCTATTACTATCATCTGAGCTTGAAAGAACTTTGCCGACAGCCTCTTTTTGAGCCTCTTCACGGCGAATCGACAGCGCACTAAAGGCCCCGGCAATAACAACCGTAATAATAATTAATGGAAGTATGTGAACAAAGCCTTTCTTGGGCATCTTATTAATTAAAGAAGGATTTAGTGAAAATTGTCAAACGCTTATTTCTTCAAATATCCAAAGCCTGCGGTGATAATCGGAATCGCAAGGTAAGTGAAACCAATATCCTTGAAATAATCTACAAGAGACATCTTCATTGGCCCCCAACTAAACATCAAAAGATCGACAGCCACGCTTATCAACAGCCATAGAATCCCAAGCCTAACCCACTCCTCAAGAACAATACCTTTTACCTGCCTGCCGTACAAAACCGCAAATATGACAGCTGAAAAAACTCCCGCAACCGGCATTATCGACTCGAAAAATATTCTGTCTGATCCATGAATTGGAAAAATTGCAAATGCAGTTGCAAAAGGAATCAGCCAGTCTAAAAACCCATATGCCAAAGCCAATTTTAAGTTTGTCACTACTTTAATTTTACCACTTGGTAAAATTAGTTAAATGGCATCAGAGAAAAAATATTGGTCCGGCAAAGTTACAAAAAGCAGTTTTGCGCTGGATTTGGAAGAGGGTGTTTTTACATGGACTGATCCCAAAAAAATCGCCTTGAGTCTTAAAAAATCAGCAGAACAAAGCACCAGACGCAAAACAACTCCGTTTGTGTCGGCAATGAGCATGCTCAACTTTTACATCAACCGCGCCGGTAAAAATCTAAAACCTCAAAGAAGAAGAGTACTTGAGGAGGCAAAAGGGGAGTTGAGGAAACTGTTTGATCGATAATCCTTGCAGGAACAATTTTCGATATCACTTATTTAAATCGTAATATTTAGTAACTTCTTTAAAATTGTAAATACGTTTATTATCCAACGAAAAATAAGTCTTATCTGGTAGGATCGACAAGTTTGTGCTGAAATAATAGTTCAAAATAACCCGAAACGTATTAACCGGGCTTAAATTTGGCCCAAACCCAATTTTTTCATAATTTGCAGGTTTAGAAAAATCATCTTTGTCTGGCAAGTAAACAGCATTTAAAATTGCTCCATGGATGAGATATGATTCTGAATTTTCCGGTACAGACTCTCCATCTCCATTGAAATATTCAAGCGGCAGAAAAGGACCTTCATCAGATTGAAAAATAATTACCACCGGCCGGTCAGAACCCGACTGAATTTCAGAAATCAAGGATCGCATAACGCGATTGGCACATTGAATCTCGTTCAAATAACCACTCTCATAATCTTGTTGGGAAGATGTACTGAGTGTGTAAGAATCGCATTCCGGAGAAAATACATATGGAGGGTGAGGAAGAAGAAAGTGCCCAAAAACAAACAATGGCTGAGGTTGATTCTTCTGCCTGTTAATTCGATGCAACCTGTAATCTAAATTTAAACTTATCTTATTAAACCTTTCTGTACCTGTGAAAAGTTGTTTCTTCTCAATAATTCCCCTTATTGCGTTCAGTAACGTTCTTTCGTAAATATACAAGTGGAATTCGTCAAAATCTGCAAGCAGATTGTAATTTTCGTCTGCAATACCCTTTTTTTGGAAAGGGTCCCAAGAACTCCCAAATAGTACATATTTATAACCCTGCGATTTTAAAAACCGTGCCAGCTGATTATCTTGCAAGAGTTGGCGATAAACATTAGCTTGATCAGCTTGTTGATCACCCAAAATGTCAGTCAGAAATTGAAGGTAGGACATATTAAGTGACGAGCTCAAAGAAAGGAAAGTGTTCGGATAGTTGGCATAACTCTCGTCTCCAACCCAAAAACCATTTGATCTCAAATAATCAATGTGGCTATTATTTTGAAAATCAAAATATTTTTCTAAAACATCATGCCTCGGATAGCGGTCGAACACAAAGTAATAAATATTAGGCTTGAAATTGGACGTACCGGAAGTCTCTATTTGGCCCAAATTTTTGGAAACATATTGCTGAAGTTGTCTGCCATCTATCCATCTGTTTATTTCAAAAGGGACAATTTTAACTAAATTTATAATGAAAATGGTGATGGAGACTAGAGAAAAAAAGATAATGAACCGCCTGGTTAATTCAGTCTTAAAAAGAAGCCACACAGTTAGAAGCAAAATAATCCCATATGTTCCAAACAGAAGCTTATTTAAACTTAGCGGTAAACTACTCGATAATTTAGTTTCTCCTACGACTAAAAAAAAGTAGCCGAAAGAGAAGAAAAGAATAACCCAGATGGCAGTAAAGACGCTTGCTTTTTTTTCGTTTTTAAATATGGCATAGACAACACAGCCGCTCAAAACCATAAAAACAACTGAGTACAACAGAGGAACTAACATTCGCTCAGGGCTAAGAAAATTTAAATTGTGTGCATAGACCGCCAGGGTAGGAACAATTGAAAAAAGAAGCGGCGGCAACCAGATTATTTTTCCTTTAATGTATTTTAAGAAAAGGTCCTGTCTCTTCATTTCTTTCTTTCCATTAGGTACACAATACGGAGAGAGTTGTTTCCAATTGGGTCACGTTTGAGAATTCTAAAATATTTCGAAGATTCACTCTCGAATGTTTTTTGATTATACCAAGGGAAAATATCTTTTCTGTTTCTAAGCAGTGTCCGCACCTTGCTATCGCTTTTCGGGACAAACTCGATGATAAGGCTCTTACCAATTTTCTGGAAATATGAAGCTATCAGCCGGAAAGTAAGGTTCCGGCTAATGCAGAGGTGATGGGTCAAAGCCAAGGCCATTACTAAATCGCTTGGGCCTCTTTTCTGGAGCGATTTTCTTTCTTCGTGAGCCCAGCCTAAATCCGCAGTAGGATTGGCAACATCCATAAGTAAGGGCAAAATGTTCGTTTCGCCGTCTTTTTTTATTTGTAGATAATTAGTATTAACTGCGGCATGGTCAAAATCAAAGGAAATTGTAAAAATACCCAAACCTGCAGCTATTCGGCTAAATTCTCCAGTATTTGCTCCGAGATCCCAGACACTTTTTGGTTGTTGCCGAACCAGATATGATTTAACAATCTTTTTTTTATTCTCAAAAGCTGCTTGCGTATAATTCATCATGTTGGAATATTCCCCCCATTCGGTTTGGCCATTTGAATACTTTGTGTTTCGAATCAGGTTTTCCAGATTGTCAATAATTCCCAGAAACATGTTTTTTGTCAGGGCTTTACTCTTCAGCCGAACCGAAGAAGAGCTTTTGCCATATTTTTTCTGATTGTGTGCGTGCATGTGAATGTGGGCAAGAGTTGAAAAGTTTAAATAGCTGGACTTTGGCAAAAGCCGGCTTGTAAGATCCAGAGGAACACCATCCAGAAAAATCCCCGAAACCATTCCTAACCGAGAGTCAACTTTTGCCATCAACAAAAGTGGGCTTAGAAATTGCTGACAGAACTGTAAATAAGCAACCCACGGTAAACCTTCTTTGTAACGCTCAAAAGAGAGAATATCGATCATAATTGGTTTCCCTGCCAAAAACTGAATATTAAAAGCGCTGGCATCTTTAAGACTCATATTGTGTTCGAGACAAACCCGCTGAATTCGAAGTGTGCAAAGGGCTGCGTCCTTCAGCTGCTCAAAACACCATTCATATGGATAGGAGATAAACGGAATAGTTTCAGTTTTAAGAACGGCAAAAGCTTCACTATCCGCACTTTTGAAGTTAGATACTTCCCTAAAAGGGATTAGTAGCTTTTCGTCTACCAGCTTCTTGCAGAGGCCTGAGTTTTTAAAATGGAGATAATCGTTCTTATATGAGGTATTCACTTGTCGGTATATTGTGTTACCGGAGTAGAAAACAAAACCGCTGGGATCGCGAAATGAGCTAGCTTCTCTTATTAGTTCTCTTTTTTTCATCAGTCTTTTTAGGCTTTCTAAATAATCTTTTTACAACCGCCGCAATTTTCCGCCAATACACTTTAAGTAAATAAAGACCGCCTGCTACAAATCCAATCATTAGTTGAGTTATATAGCTGCCGGTTCCGGGATCAAGATAGGCGTAGGTAGGTTGGGCAAATACAAAAAAATAAATAAGAAGCAAAAGAATAATCGCCAACATCGCTTTGGCAGTCTACCAGATTAGTTTTTTTATTAGCAAACCCGATAAATGATTCAAACTCAACCTTGATTGACTTTTAAATCAACCGCGCCGGCAAAACCTAAAACCCCAAAGAAGAAAAATGTTAGAACAGGCGAAGATAGAATTAAGAAAACTGTTTAACAAATAATTACATCTGCCCTAATCCCATCTGCAATTTTCCGCTTCTTCAATAATTTTCCTCATGTAAGAAACTGCCTCTAAGGGATATTTACCTATAGCTGTTTCCTCGGAAAGCATTACGGCATCAACCCCGTCAAACACAGCATTGGCAACGTCGGAAACTTCGGCTCTGGTTGGCGTTGAATCATCCGTCATGGAAAGAAGCATTTCGGTTGCGGCAATCACAAATTTCTTGTTGGATATGGCAATTTTGGTAAATCTTTTTTGCAAACAGGGTACCTTCTCCAGACTAACAGCTTCGCCTAAATCTCCTCTTGCAATCATGATGCCGTCGGAGTTTTCCAAAATATCGGTGAAATTATCTACCCCGTCCTTTGATTCGATTTTGGCAATTATAGAAGCACCCGAAGATAACTTTTTTATCTTGCGAAGCTGGTCGCCGGATTTAGTAAACGAAACTGCAATAAAATCCAGTTTATTCTGGTTGAAGTAATCGATGATTCCGTTGTTTTTAATGTCAAAAATCACCTTTACGCCCTTTTTGGTTTTTCTTAAATTAGCCAAGATTTGGTCATACTGCTGATAATCTCCATAGGCTGTGTTAATCCGGATAAAATCAGCCCCTTCATCCACCAATGATTTAAAAACCCTAAAATCTAAAGTCGCCGGCCCAATAGTTGCTATAATTTTTGTTCTCATATCAGATCCCGTTTTTATGAACGGAGATGCTGGCCAAAATTGAACCTGTCTACAATCAACTCACTAAACCCTGCAAAAGGTACGGCAACCAAACTTGCAATCATAACTATTTTGGGGGTAATCGGTTCACCGGTTGAAACAAAAATAGCAATTAAGTCCTCAACTATGCCCATCAAAACTCCAAAAAGAAAAAACTCAACAAAAATTTCCGTCTTCCTGCCTATAAAAGGAATGTTTACCTTATCGACAACCAATTCACCAAAGGCCGCAAAGGGGATTGCAATTAAAGTAATTAGAGCAATAATTCTTGCGGTTATTGGTTCTCCTGTAACAAAATAAACTGCAAATAAGTCCTCGACTATTCCTAGACCAATCCCTAGAAATAGAAATTGTAAAAAGAATAGAAAATTTTTAATCCTAATTAGAATTTAGCAGAGATTCAGGGGAATTAAAAA
>MFBF01000052.1:0-233 GCA_001774865.1 Candidatus Curtissbacteria bacterium RIFCSPHIGHO2_02_FULL_42_15 | reverse complement strand
TTTATATAATGATCAATATTATCCTCGTTTATCCAGGTTACTTTAGTTCCCTTTTCGATTTTAATATTTTGGGGCTTAAATCGAATTTCGGATAAGGTAACAGTAACATCTTTTTCCCCTGTAAAGTCTTCAAAACTTTCCGATTTCGTTCTATCAATAGCAAACTGGAAACTGCCGTCGTGGCAGGATTTGTCCGGCCAACAGGCATTATAGTTGACCGTATACACACCGTC
>MFBF01000051.1:8180-8333 GCA_001774865.1 Candidatus Curtissbacteria bacterium RIFCSPHIGHO2_02_FULL_42_15 | reverse complement strand
CATTTTCAGTAACCAGATTTGCTTCTTCTCGCGCTATGTCGTAAGCGTAAAGCTCACCGCAGGCACCGCCATCAATATAAACAACGGTTTTATTATCATAATCAGTAGCCCAGTGAGAACCAACCCCGTTAGTTATTGGAATATCTTCACCTT
>MFBF01000051.1:3577-8154 GCA_001774865.1 Candidatus Curtissbacteria bacterium RIFCSPHIGHO2_02_FULL_42_15 | reverse complement strand
TAGGAAATGCCATCGTATTGATTGTAAATTATGTATCTTCCATCATATGCAATCAGAGCAAAAAAGTTGACTAAAGGCTGAGTACCTTCAAAAAATGGCGCAGTTGTTTTTTCTTTAACGTCATAGACATAAATTATCCCTTCAGCAACCCAAAGTATTTTATCCTTATAAATAGCAGGCCAGTCTTCTCGATAAAAACCAGCAGTCAATTGTAATAATTCTACCGAAGGGGTATGGGCTGCGAATACGTTTTGGATGGAAGAAATAAATAGGAGGGGTATTATTAAAACAAGAAAGCTTAATTTTCTCATTGTCCGCTTAAACAGCTACAGGCAGGATACATCTACTCTGAAATTTTTTCAAGAAACACTTAAAAATTATTGAAGGTAAAAAGAGTCAATTTTTATGAGTCAAATGCTATGGAGTCTTTTTTCCCTATTTTATCAGCTGATTTCTAATTTTCCCCCACATTCTGGACATTTTTTATCGGATGGGGGTGCACCAATAGACAAAATCGACTCAAAACCAGAAATGCTTTGATAACCACAATTTTGGCATTTTTTAACAGACGGACCAGTTTTTGAATATATGTTAGGCGCAATTTCTTTTATGCCACTTTCCAATTTTTTTCTCAACCTAATCACTTCATCTAGAGTTAAACGCACAGTAGTTGATCCGACCCGTTTATAAACATGATCTTTGTATGTATAAATTGCAGTGTCATTCTTTTCAACTCTTAAAAAAATTATTGTGGAGGCACCACAGGTAGTACTATCTAGATAAACTAAGTCAGTGATATTTGGAATAAAACCATTTTTTATCTTATTAGAAATCTTTTGTTTTAGTTCATCGATATTCCCAGTAATCCCACTCTTATCACCTCTATCGTTTACTCCAAAAAGAACGATTCCTCCTTCCGTGTTAACAAATGCACAAGCTGATTTTAAACCATCTTCTAAAGAAGACGTGGAACTACCTTCTTTAAATTCAAGATTTGTAGACTCTCCTCTTTCGATAAGCTCAGTTAAATCATTACAATCCATTCAACCTTTATTTATAAGCTCAAGTTTCCACAACTGCAATTTCTTCCGGTGTGAGGCCGTAGAGCCTGCCCCGTATATCCTGGCTTTACCTAAGGATTGTGCGGGGTTTACCTGTAGTGAATCTATCGAACTATGAACCCCCAAACCACAGTTTCAATACCTTCTGTATTTATCATGTTTACCGATATCAATAAAAAGCGCTGTCTTATCATCAATCCAAGAAAAAAAGATTCTGTTGGCTTTGTCAATTCTAATAGTCCAAACTTTTGTTCCTCCTAGCTTTTCTAAATTTAAACCTGGATGCTGTGGATTTCTGGCAAAAGTGAATATCGCTTTAATTGTTTTATTCAGAAGTTGTGAGTTATTTTTTAAAAATTTTTTTCGTTCGGAAAGATACTTTGGAGAATACTGTATCTTTATCATACCCTAACGATTTGCCTCTTTTCTCATTTGCTCAAAATCAGCTTCAAGCTCTTCAATTGTAGAGATTGTTTTGGTCTTTCCAGCCTTATAGTCTTCTAAAGCTTTTTTTAAGACAGCTTCAATTTGAAATTTCTCTAAAAGATCAAGCCCAATAATGGCGCCAAGAGGTTTGTTGTTAGACATAACAATAATAGGCTCCTTAGTCTTATTCGCTTTTTGGAGAACCTTTCTATACTCTCTTTGGATTTGTCTGGCAGAAACTATATTAAACATAATATATTAAAGTATAATAGATTAATTATTGTATGTCAAGATGACATATCTACTTAAAGAATTCAAAAAAGATTATTCTAATATTCTCAAGAATTTTGGAATAAGAAGATTGAAAAATGGATGTGCGGTACTTCCGGACGGACGTCGCAGATTCTGAACGGGGCCGTAGAGTTTACTTGTGGTGAGTCAATCGAACTATAAACTAATTGAACAATTTGTTTTTTCGCGCATTAAAATTACTTTCTCTATATCATTTCCTCAACTTTTCTTACCCTTGAAAAAACCTTTTTCTGAAAGCGTTTTAACCACATTTTCCATAAACCATAAGTCATTTCTATCAATATTTATCTGTCTAGGTAATTTCTTATCTTTGGCGTCTAAATTGTTTAGGCATATCACATTTACAATACTCCCATGGTAATCAATGAGGTATGGATCTATTTGCCATTTATGGGCATAATCACGAATCAACTTAATTCTAATTAAACGATCATTCTCTTGAATTTCTTCTAAGTCTTTTAAATATTTGTAGTTTGGACATTTTCTCTTTAACTTTTCAAGGAGATCTCGCCTTACCCTTCCAGGATCTAATTTTAATGTTTCTGAATTAACTTGTTGAAGAATATAATCCCATACAGACCATAATTCCCAAAAATATGCCCGGAGATGGAACGCAGACTGGTTGTATTTATGCATTCTTGGATGGGCAAATGAAAATGCAAGATTTTCATGGTATTTTGCACCTTCCAAAGCCTGTTGAATATATCTGGGATACATCTCAAAAATTAAAAGTCCTTTTCAACTTCTGGATAAAATTTGACTTTCTACTATCGCGATTTCTTCTGGTGTGAGACCGTAGAGTTTGTTAATTTACACTAATCTCATTTATTGTTAAATAATTTTCTTCGTGTTGTTCTTGGCGTATTTGCCTCTCAAAATCTTTTTCGACTTGTGTCACTAGATCAATAAACTTTTCAGATTTATCTTCTACCCAATTCATTATTTGTACATACTTACCATTATGCTTGGTAAGGTGGTTGAATTTGCAGCCTTCGCATTCATTTTTTTCTACAGTTTCGGGTGTTTCCCCGAATAGAGTTAGGTCACCGGGCATAACTTTAGTTTCGTGGTGGCAACTCATGGGAATTACATACTTTATGCCGTCCATTTGGAAAATGTTCCAGCTGATAATTTCTGCAAACTCTTGCTGTATCTCGAGTGACGGATTGCCCCCAAATTTAGCTTTGTAGTAGTCAATCACCGAGTAAAGTAAATTTTCGCGAGCAATGAGAATATTATCTCCTTGCCATTCATAACCGTAGCTCGCCTTGTATGCTTCTTTGGCCCAATGTATCCAATCTTTTGGTTTGTTACAGTATTTTGAAACAAAGTGAAGTTTTTTGTCCAAAAACCCAACGCGGTTCTTTATTTCTATAACTTGTCCTGTATGAGCAGTTGGATTATACCTGCTGACGATAAACGGGGCTTCGCCGCAACAAATTTCTAGCTTTAATTCCTTAATATATTCTTGCCAGTTATTCTCATCGGGGACTTTTATTTCGCCATCACGATCTATCGCCTTGTTCATTTGATCTACCACTCTGAGTGGTGTGAATACTTCTGCTTTTACTCTCGTGCGGAAACGCTGTTCTGCTAAGCTTTTTGCCGCACGAGGCTGGATCAATTTTCCATAAATTCCTGTTACTAGTTCGGAAGTAATTTGTTTTTTGGGAGCGAAGCCTTTTCCATGTTTTATGTACGAATCTGTCGCCCAGATAATATTCTTTTTCGTAGTGTGGTCAAGCAATAGTGCATTAAGTAGCTCAGCCTTGTTACGAAGTTTGTTTTCGGAAATGTCGATATCAATTGTCGGCACCATAGTTTACTCCATGGCTTTGACGTGGGTCTCAATAAACGTAATTTCTTTTTCGTCCAAACCATATTTTTCATACAGTTGTTTGTCGATCTCGTTAACAGACTTTGTCCAATCTAAATCCGATTTATCCGTGAAGTCCTGTAGTGGCACATTTTTCCATACGCCCTTTGAATTATCCTGCGTCACCTTTTTTGTCCCGAGCATAGCACGGCAGAACTTGGTTCTAAGATATTTCAGACAGTATTGGGCTTCATACTCGTTTTCAAATGAACCGATCTGGAGGAAGGACTCAGTACAGCCCACTAAAGGACCGCCCAGCAGAGGTGTGGATAATGCTTCACCAAGCGCACCAGTACCGTTGGATTTCGGTATGAACAATTTCCACTTATTAAGACCAGTATCATCTAAAAGATTGGCTGAAATATAGCGTTCTGTACGCTTATTGTCTACTAAGCCTATAATCCTTATCGTGTGAGAGGGGTCAGGGGTTTGGACAAAAAGCTCTGGGCTATTTGTAAATACACTTGAAGGTAAGTACGAACGGTACCTTTTATAGCTATCAAGCCAGCGCTTTGCTCGCGTTCCACCTCTAGGACCAACGATTTTATCGAACCCGCCTACGCTAACTTTGTCGAGAATTGATCTAAGTTCCTCACGTGCTATAAATTGTCCGCCTAGACCACCATTTGTTTTCGATTTGTCCCAAAAAGTTATACAAACTCCTCCCTTGATATCGACTCCTGAAAATATCCTCTCGGATTCAGGCTCATATAATGGCACAGAAAGATGTGGATCATTAAGCATCTGCTTATTCCAATCCTTAGGTGTAGCGCCAGCATTAAACAAAAAGCGTGCAGGATGAATTAGAGAAATATAATCTGGCGATAAACTTTTTGCTACCTCAAAGAACAAATGGTATACAGGTATTGAGAAATTAGTATCTGTATTAACCTGATATGGTG
>MFBF01000051.1:0-3555 GCA_001774865.1 Candidatus Curtissbacteria bacterium RIFCSPHIGHO2_02_FULL_42_15 | reverse complement strand
AACTTTTGCACCACTATAACAAGCTAAAGTGCGCCGAGTAATAGTAACAGCCATTGGGCTTTTACAAAGAACAAATATATTTTTTTTCAGAATCTCCTTCCAGAGTTTTTTGTATATTTTATCTTCAGGTTTTTTTATTTTAAATAACTGTCTGGAATAAATATTGTAAGCTGCTAATAAGGGGTAAAGACCGGACTTCGAATTGATTTCCAAAATTCTAGTATCATCTTGTGACCATATATTAGAAGCCGAACCTTGAGTAATCCATTCCGGTTTACCTTTTATAAAGATTCTGAAATCACTTCCACCAAGAGAAAGTGACATTTGCATATTTACAACATTCCAGGGTGTTAGAACTGTTTCTTTGTCGGGGTTTTTAAATGTACCAAAGATCTCTGCTATTGCCTGAATTCGTTCGACTGGCAGCAGGTCATCGTAGTCAAATGCCTTGGCACGGATACTGTGAGCGACGCCACGAAAGACCTCTTCGTCGTAGTACTTAGTAAATTCTCTAAACGTATCCTTACTCAATCCGGCAGGCATGAACTCCCGCCACGATTCATCGTCAACAAGATCAATGAATTTTTGTAGTGTAATATCCTCGCGTATTGATACATTTGCACCGTAGACCATCATTGGCATACGTATACTGACGGCCCGAAGAATGCTGATAGCACTCTTTTTCTGTTCGCGAGCTTCTTTCAGCAGTCTTAGTCTTTCTTTTTCTTCCTCGGTAAGTTCAACTCTTTGCCTCTTACGTTCGTCTTCTTCAGCTTTCTGTATTTCGATGTCTGTCATTCCAAGATCGTTGATTTTTATCTCGTTTGTACGTTCATTCGTACTAGTGCCAACTATCGTCCTTAAGTCATTGAACTTTTTGATATCTAATTCATCGAGCTTGAGTAGTTCATCGTTGTATAACTTGGGATCATCAAAACCATTTCGGCGAACTCGCTCGATGATAGCTTTTTTAAGATGTTCGAGCATGGTGCCAACTTGGAATGGCTTCATCTCACCACCTTCTGCAGCAAGAATCGGACAGAAGTTCAAGAAATTAGTCATGGCATCTTTTTGCTCTGGGGTGTTAGTTTTGCCAGACTTGTGGTTGAGCTCTATGGCCTCCGCTACGAGTCTAAGCGTGCGATCTGGAGCAAAATCAAAGACATAACCCTGAGTTTTGAGCTTGCCTTCTATTTTTGCAGGCGTCTGGCAACGGAATGCGGCCTGCAAGTAAGTGGTTGCCGAGCCGGTGTCAGATAGCATAAACACTGCTGTCCACTCCGGTACGGTAGCACCAGTAGTGAGTCGCTGCCCTGTAAGCGTGATAGTGTATTCATTGTTCTTGATGGCGTTGGTAACACGGTTTTTAGCATCCGTATCAATATCGTCATCATCTTTGGCATTACCCGAGATATTTATAATGCAAAATTTGCCAAAAACCGAATGGTCTTCCATCAATTTTTCCATAGCTTCAATAACTTTTACCCGGTTTGGCAAAAGCCACAGTGCATGCTTGTTATAACTGCGATACTCTTCTGTCGAATAAGGAAATTTGGTTTTTAGCTTCTCATTGGCAAGTAAATCTAAGAATTTATTTACCATCTCTTCATATACAAATTGGGCTGTATCGTTACCGTCTTCGTCTTTGTGCACGCGAAAGAACTCGTGAAATTTAAAAGCTCCTTCCAGGACATCATGGAACTCAGCACCAAAATCGCCGATATGGCTTGCGAATTTATCAATGTCGTATGTGAACATTGAAAGAGCTGGTAGCTCGGAATAGGGGTTAGGCACACCCGGATGACGTTCGTCCCAATGGAGCTTTTCGTCTTGTTCCATCACATAATCCCAAGTATAAATTTCGTTTTCTTCTCTTTTGTGGAGTATGTTGAATGGTGTTCCGGATAGCTCAAGGGTAAAATTGCGGGGAATTTTAGAAAGAGTTGTATCGCCCAAAAGACTCTGCGTTCCCTCGTGTGCCTCATCAACAATGAGCATATCCCAAGTAGTTTCGAATATTTTCTCATTTTTCTTAAAGCCCTTTGCGTGAGACTTTGCTGCTTCATCGGCTACGACAAGTTCGGACAAACGAAGGTCTTGTAGTGATGCAAAATATATAAAAGGTTTAGAGTCAGCGAGCCGCCTCGACAGACTCTCCCCTCTAGTTTTTGATGAATATTCATATTCGGTACCAGAAAAAACTTTATTAAAGTCGTCATACCAATCTGTTTTAACACTTGGTCGATGAGTGACAATTAAAACTTTTTTGAAATTATTTTCTTTAGCAACTTGCATTGCAGCAGAAGTCTTACCGAAACGCATTTTTGCGTTCCACAAAAAATGTTTGCGATTTTGTCGGATTGCCTTGTTCGTTATAGCTATGGCATCAAGCTGGCTTGGGCGAAAAGGAAAAGGTTGATGCTTTAAACCAGTCTTTTCAGTTGTAGTCAGAGCTTCACGGCCTTCTTTTATAGCTTTTATGGCATTTTTTGCAGTTGTGAGGTCGACCTCGAACCATTCCGAATGAGTGTTATTGGTATTCTCGGATTTGCGAGAGAATCCAGAACGTATAAGGACAGCATGTACGTCAGTATCAGAGAAGTATTTGTTGTCTTTTGTTACTGCCAACTCAGCATGTTCGAGGGCGTACTGCACATCAGCTGTTCTAGTTTGTTCAACAATGCGCTCTCTTGCTGCCGCTTCTATTTCTTCTTTCGTCGGTATAAGTGATCTAAGTGTCGTGCTACCAATCTTTAAACGATCTTTATGTCTTTCGTCTGGGATAGAATATATATAGATCACTCCGTAAGAGAATGTTTCATGAATATCATTACGTTGTCTAAGATTTATCATATCGTTTAGCTATTTCATACTTCCCTAATTTAGTCTATTAGACTTTTATAATTATCTTACCTAGTAAAATGGTATCTATATCAAATTTGTCTCTAAGCATGATATTGTGTAACAATTGTCATAATTTATTGACATCTGCTTTTATGAATTTCTCAATATCTTCTTCTCGATATCGCCTATCACCGCGCTTGCTGATAATAATTGCTTTCAGTTTACCGCTTCCGTTTAGCATGTTGCGATAGAAAAATTCAGAGTAATTGTACTCCTGTTTGTTGAAAGAGGACAATTGAGGGTTTAGGGTTAAGAGTATAGAACTGCGCGAGGAAATTGAAATTGTTTCTCTATTTCTTTATTCTTCTTCACAAACTTGTCTGCTTCTTTCTTTGCTCTTCCGATTAGTTTTACTAATCTTTCGTGTTCGATTTTGCCTTGTTTTTTGTCTTGTATTTCCATTCTGTCTCTTAACACTATAATAACATATTAATCAACTGAAAAGTTGTAAGTCTTGAGTAAAAATTCTTTTAAAACCGATAGATCGAAAGCACCCTGAATTTGACCATTTTCTTTTATAGCCTGTTTCATTTCTTTCACATGATCTGGAGAAAGGTCTTTACATCTAAGAATAACTTGGATAGTCGCATTAGCTGTATCAAATGAGTTGCTTTGGCAGAAGGCATGAACTACTGAATTTAGCGCTTTTTG
>MFBF01000050.1 GCA_001774865.1 Candidatus Curtissbacteria bacterium RIFCSPHIGHO2_02_FULL_42_15 | reverse complement strand
TAATAAGATACAAATACGTAGTTGTAAATTCCCACTTCACGAAAAAGTTTATTGACAAAAGCTTTAATGTCGACTCCAAGGTTATATATCCTCCTGTCGATGTTCAATCGCTAAAACCGGGTAAAAAAGAGAAATTGATAATATCGGTTGGACGCTTCAGTCAGCAACAACTTCATCCTAAACAACAGGAAGTTTTAATAGAAGTTTTCAAGGAACTGTACAAAGATGTCCCAAGTTGGAAGTTAGTTTTGGCAGGACAATCTAAAAAAGAGGATTACAAATATATTAAAAACTTGAAAAGGAGTGTAAAAGGCTATGCAATTAGAATATTGGAGAATATTCCTTATGATGAACTAAAAGTACTCTACGGGCGAGCTTCAATATATTGGCACGCAACAGGTTTTGGTGAAGACGAAATAAGAAACCCCCAGAAGATGGAACATTTTGGAATTTCAACGGTAGAGGCACAGGCTGCAGGAGCTGTACCCGTGGTGATTGAAAAAGGAGGCCAGAAAGAAATTGTAGAAGACAAAAAAAACGGCAGGCTTTGGTCAACAAAAACTCAGCTCTACGAAATTACAAAGAATTTGATCGAAACTAAAGGCGAAATGTTGAGGTTATCACAGAGGGCAGTTGCGGACAGCAAAAGATTCAGCCAGGAGAAGTTTATAAAAGAATATGAAAAAATTATTCTCCCGTAATTATAATGGTGTTTATGTTTCAGTGGGGGCTTTGGAATTTATGATTTTGATGACGTTTGCTATATGGTGAAAAAGATTTCAGTAATTATTCCTAACTATAACGGTAAGAATTTGCTTGCCGAAAATCTGCCAAAAGTAATAAAGAATTGTCCAAATTGCGAAATCATTGTTGTCGATGATTTCTCCTCTGATGACTCTGTCAAATACGTTAAGAAAAATTATCCTCAGATAAAAATTATTATAAATGGGCGAAATCTGGGTTTTGCAAAAACAGCAAATAGGGGCGTTGAGGAATCAACGGGAGAATTGGTAGCACTACTCAATTCTGATGTATCACCTAGGAATAATTCCGTAACCGCTGTTAGTTCATACTTTAATGACCGGGATGTTTTTGCCGTTGGCTTATGCGATTTGAGTCATGAGAGAAACAGAATCGTAAAAAGGGGCAGGGGAGGAGCAAAATTTAACCGGGGCTTTGTCGAGCATTTTGCAATATCCGTCAAGAAAGGAGAAACCTTTTGGGTCTCAGGAGGGTCCGGAATTTTTGATAGACGAAAATTTTTAGAATTAGGCGGGTTTGATTCTATTTTTGCACCCTTTTATTGGGAAGATATAGATCTTTCTTTCAGGGCGTGGAGAAAAGGCTACAAGTGCATTTTTGAGCCGGATGCACAGGTTGATCACTTTCATGAAAAGGGTGCAATCAAAAAGTCAAGTTCGCCATTTTTTATTAAAGTTGTTGCCTACAGGAATCAATTTTTATTCGTTTGGAAAAATATTGATAACTATTTTTTAATAATTCAACATATTTTGTGGTTACCTTATCATATTATTCGGGCAGCACTCTCTTTTGATTTTGCATTTCATCTCGGTTTACTCTGGGCGATAGCAAGATCATGGAGACTTGTTTTTGATTCTCGAGTCAACGAAAATCCATCGGAAGTTTCGGAAAATGAGATTTTTAATAGATTCAATGAAAAATAACAATATCCTTTGGGATCCTAAATCAAATCCCAAAATAATTGTGGTAATGCCGGCATACAATGCAGAAAAAACCGTGAAAAAAACTTACAATGATCTGCCAAAAGACTTAATCAAAGAAGTAATTTTGGTAGACGATGCGTCGCACGATAGAACCCTTGATAAGGCAAAAGCGCTTGGGATAACGGTGTATGTTCACAATAAAAATAAAGGCTACGGAGGAAACCAAAAAACTTGCTACGAGCAGGCCTTAAAAAGGAAACCTGATGTAGTTGTTATGGTTCACCCTGATTATCAATATGATGCAAAACTGGTGGGTGTTTTGTGTGAGCCAATCATAAATGGAAGAGCCGATATTATGCTGGGTTCTCGAATTCAGACACGTAGTCAAGTTTTGACAGGAGGTATGCCTCTATATAAATATTTCTCGAACCGCTTTTTAACGCTTGTAGAAAATTTAGCAATGGGCCTGAATCTTTCAGAATACCACACGGGTTTTAGGGCATTTAAAAGTGAAGTTTTAAAAACCGTTCCTTACCATAGGTTTTCTGACGATTTCATTTTTGATCAGCAGATATTAATATCCGCACTTTCTTTTGGGTTTAATATTGCCGACATTCCCATTCCCTGTAAATATTTTAAAGAAGCATCATCGATTAATTTCAGAAGATCGGCAAAATATGGAATGCTTACATTGTGGACTGTGGCATTGTTTTTGCTTTCTCAATTAGGTCTTGTCAAATTAAGAATTTTTAAGTAACAAAAACTCTGTAATCTTTACTTTGCTAGAATAGAGATAATGTCCTTTCTTAAACCTTTCAAGAAAGCACCTTTCCCTGACCCGCCGTCTTCATTTTTAAAAATATTAGGACCAAGTTTTATTATTTTGGGTCTTGGGCTTGGATCCGGAGAAATAATCCTTTGGCCTTATCTTGTTTCTAATTTCGGTTTAGGCATTATTTGGGGGGCAATTCTCGGTATTTCATTCCAATTCGTCATAAACATGGAAATTGAACGGTACGCGCTTATCCGCGGCGAGAGCATATTCGTCGGCTTTGCCAGAATGGCCAGATTTTTGCCGATATGGTTTGTTTTCTCAACCTTTATCGGATTCGGCTGGCCGGGAATTATTGCATCGAGTGCGAAGATTTTTGGGCACGTTTTAGGCGTGGAATCATTTCATATTCTGGCGATAGTTTTTTTGATTGCAATAGGCTTGATTTTAACTTTAGGCCCGGTTTTATACAAAACAGTAGAAACATTCCAAAAAACAATAATTTTATTGGGAGTCCCTGCGCTTATTCTCTTAACTTTGGCAATAGCATCAAAAAGCGATTATTTTGCACTTGCCAAAGGGTCGGTTGGAATCGGTGACGGTTATCTGTTTCTGCCACAGGGAATTTCTTTACTGACTTTTCTGGCAGCTTTCGCATTTTCCGGCGCAGGGGGCAATCTAAATCTGTCCCAGTCTTATTACATCAGAGAAAAGGGCTACGGAATGGGTAAGTATGCGCAAAAGATACAAAGCCTTTTAACAGGGAAAAACAAAGAAGTTGAACTGGAAGGCACGGCTTTTATAATCGACGGCCATGCTATTTCCAATTTTAAAAAGTGGTGGAGGATCATGAATCTCGAACACTTTATTGTCTTTTTAGTAACCGGCATTATTTCGATTTTACTTCTTTCCTTGCTTGCTTACGCTACGACATACGGGACCCCAGGTAACGCCCCGAGTATCGACTTCATCGTAAATGAAGCTGAGTCCGTAGGCGCACATCTTTTTCCTGTAGCGTCGGTATTATTTTTACTTTTAACAGGAATCATGCTTTTTGCAACGCAGTTTGCAGTAATGGATTCAACTTCAAGGATTATTTCTGAAAACATCATTCTTACCAGTCCTTCAAGATTTTCAACGAGGGCTTTGCCAAAGGCATATTATTCCGTTCTATGGGCGCAAATTGCATTTGGCATTTTAGTATTTGTGATGGGCATTAAAGATCCGCGGCTTCTGATTACCTTATCTGCTGTTATCAATGCATTTGCGATGTTTGTTCACATTGGGCTGACTTTAGCTCTTAACATTAAAACTTTACCAAGGATCGTATCTCCATCCAGCATAAGAAGAGTTTTGATGGCCGGCATTTTTATTTTTTTCGGGGTTTTTTCCTTTTATACGCTTTGGGGCTACTTCTTTAAATAAGCGCCGATCCCACTAAAATAATTATCAAAATACCGATAGTATGAAAGGCAAAGGAGTATAGAAAAAATCTTGTGTACTTGAAGTTAGCACCCGCAAGCATTAGGATTCCCAGTTCATCCGGCAGGGGAGATGCCAAAAGAAGAGCGGCGACATAAGGTGTAAGTCCGATTACAGTTTTCGAATGAATTATTTTATGGGCAATCCGTCTCGCATACCGCTTTTCAATAAATTGAATATCATCAATTATTTCTTCTTTAAAAAATTTATAAACTATTGAATTGGCAGCCAGCGAACCAAAGCCTCCAATGAGCGCAATTAAAAAAGGGTTGTGTGTTGTTTCTGCAAGCAGGATAAATACGGATGTTGAAATAGCAGCCGTAAACGTAATTGAAAACAAAAAACCTACGAGGAAAGCTGCCGGAATAAAAAATATGCTTGAAAAGTACGAAACTAGAACATCGGCAACAAAAGATGTTTGGATATAGATTGCGATAGCAACAGAAGTTAAAATTACCAAAAAATGCTTGAGAAGTTTTCTTTTACGAATTCTATACTCTTCTTGTTCCATATAACTTGATTATATCGCTACAAGAAGTCTTTTTGCTAAAATTTGAAAAATGAAAAGCGACCTTTTTAGATTTCCAGGTTTGATTGACGTTCATACTCATCTTAGAGAACCGGGGGGAATACAAAAAGAAGATTTCGAAACCGGTACCAAAGCTGCAGTTGCCGGCGGCTATACGCAAATTCTTGATATGCCCAACAACGCTCCGTCGACCACGACCCCTCAAGCACTGGATGACAAAATCGTGAGGGCAAAAGGCAGAATTTGGTGTGATTTGGGATTTAATTTCGGCGCAGCGAGAGAATCGGCAAAGTACTTTAAAAATATTTACAAAAAGGCATTTGGGCTAAAGGTTTATATGAATCAGACAACAGGACCTTTGCTGATTGATAAGTTTGCAGATCAGGATCTCGTCTTCAAATCATGGTCTGGTAAATTGCCGATTATGGTTCATGCACAAGATGAAACTGTGGAAATTGCAATAAAGCTCGCTAAAAAATATAAAAAAAGAATTCACGTGTGTCACACAACTACAAACCAGCTTGGACCGATCAAAAAAGCAAGAAGAGAAGGAACGCTCATAACTTGCGAGGTTTGCCCTCACCATCTATTGCTTTCACGCGATGATCTCAAAAGACTAGGGCCTCTTGGTATTATGAAACCTCCCCTCTTGTCAAAAGCTGATCAAGTGAAACTTTGGGACAGTCTTGATCTTATCGACGTAATCTCCACAGACCACGCCCCCCATACTTTGGGAGAAAAGTACGACAAGTTGTCCCCGAAGTTCGGGGTGCCGGGCCTTGAAACTGCCTTGCCATTGTTGCTTGCGGCAGTCGATAAAGGCATGGTGACCATTGAGCGGCTGATTGCGATGATGAGCACTAACCCAAAGAAAATATTTTGTCTGCCTGAACAACCAAACACTTATGTAGAAGTTGATTTATCAAAAAAATATCAGATTTCAAACAGAGGGCTTTTCACCAAATGCGGCTGGACGCCTTTTATAGGAATGACGGGTACAGGTAAAGTTAGAAAAGTAGTGATTCGTAAGAAAACAGTTTTTTCAGATGGGAAATTTATGGATAAACCTAAAGGTCAGGTAATTTATCCAAACTAATCATGAAGAAAAACCTGTTCCTATTGGGTCTTATATTAATATTGGCAACTGTTTTACGATTCTGGCACATTTCGCAAAATCCTCCCAGCCTTTATTGGGATGAAGTTTCATTGGGCTACAATGCTTATTCAATCCTCAAAACGGGAAGAGACGAGCATGGCAAGTTTTTACCTTTCACGAACTTTGCCGCTTTTGGCGATTACAAACCCCCAGGCTATATTTTCACTGCGGTGCCCTCAGTCGGAATATTTGGTTTGAACGAATTTGCCGTAAGGTTTCCCTCTGCAGCGGCAGGTACGTTGACTGTGCTTGTGACATATTTTCTAACCCAGAAATTATTTTCAAAGCGAAAAATTGCCCTTTTGGCAAGTTTTTTTCTGGCAATTTCCCCATGGAGTATTCATTTTTCAAGGGTAGCATTCGAGGCTAATCTTGCCGCTCTGTTTTCGCTTCTTGGTATTTATTTATTTGTAAAGTTTGCCAAAGACAAGGGATTTTGGATTATCATCTCGGTATTGTTTTTTGTTTTGGCAGTAAATACGTATACGGGCCAGCGTCTATTTGTACCGTTTATCTTGATTGTTTTGTTAATCCAGTTTAGAAAACAAGTATTTAGAAACTTAAAATGGGTGGTTTTGTCAGCAGTTTTATCGGGTCTTATTTCTATACCGCTTTTGCAATTTTCACTTAGGACAATTGAAGGACAGCTTAGGTTTAATGAAATCACAATTTTCAAAGATCTTGATCCGATTAATCAATCTATAATCTATAGAAAAGAGGATAATTTTTCAAAATTCGCAGACTTTATACACAACAGACGCCTTTTTTATACATATGAATATTTACAAAACTACTTTGACGCCTTTAGTCCCACGTTTCTGTTTACAAAAGGCGATCCGAACCCTCGTCTTTCAAATCAAGAAATGGGACAACTGTATTATTTTGACTTGTTTTTGGTTTTTACTGGAGCCTATTTTTTAGTAGCAAAACGCTACAATTATTCGTTTTTTATACTTGCATGGGTTTTAGTATCCCCCTTGGGCCATGCCGCTACCAAGGAAACACCACATGCTCTAAGAATGGTTCACATTTTGCCAACTTACCAGATACTGTCTGCCATCGGCCTGAACGGTATTTTTTTTCATCTAAAATCTAAGCTAAAATCAAAAGGGCTGCTGGTTTTTTTAGTGTTGATCTCTGTCATCGTTTTTATGTTTTATTATTTGCATATTTACTACGGTCATTGGCAAAAAAGTTATTCTGGTCAGTGGCAATATGGTTATAAAGAGGCTGTTAAATTTACAGAGAATTATTACTCCAGAGTTGATAATATTTTTGTTACCGAATCTGCGGGTAGGCCTTACGTATATTTTCTCTTCTTTATGAAATATAATCCCAATACATACCAAAAGGTGTCGGATGTCGAAAGAGATGAGCAATTTTTTCTGCATGTCAAAAGTTTTGACAAATTCGTATTTCTAGATACAGAGCCGGGACCGGTAAAGCAAAATTCTCTTTACGTTGTAAGTCCCAACAATTTACCCGAAGGCGCAACAAGAATAAAAACAATTTATAACATTGAGGGAAATCCGGTATTTGATATAGGCATACTTTAAAAGATGAAATCCAAATCAACTATTATATTTTGGGCAGGTTTAGTGTTTTCATATTTTTTGACCAGGCTTGTGAATTTAAAGCTGATTCCTATTTTTACGGATGAGGCGATTTATACCTATTGGGCACAGGTTGCACTAAACGATCCCGCGCAGCGCTTCATATCGCTTCAGGATGGTAAACAGCCGTTATTTATCTGGCTGGCAGCAATAATGCAAAAAGTCGTTTCTGATCCTTTGATCGGCTCGAGATTAGTCTCGGTGTTTGCGGGGTTTGGATCAATAATTGGAATATATCTTCTTGCCAAAGAATTATTCCGAGCGAGCGAAAACCCCGTAATGCAGAGTGTGAATAAGCAGGAAATCGCGAAGCGAAGGAAAAGAGAACCACGGTCTATAGACCGTGGGAATCTATTCTCCGAAAAAGTCGCAAAAATTGCAGCCTTTTTATATTTGATCTTGCCTTTCACACTGCTTTATGATAAGCTTTCTCTTTTTGATTCACTTCTTACCATGTTCGGAATCTATGCGGTTCTTTTAACAGTCAAAATGATCAAAGAACCGAAGCTCGATCTGGCTTTATTGAATGGATTAACAATCGGCGCTGCTTTAATCACAAAATCATCAGGTTCTTTTTTCCTATACCTTTTACCTTTTTCATTGATTCTTTTTGATTTTTCGAAAAAGGATTGGAAGCAGAAAGTTACAAGATGGATCGGGTTTTCTGCACTGACATTTGTAATTGCCCAATCCATTTACAATTCTCTTCGGCTTTCCCCGCTTTTCTACATCATTGAAAGGAAAAATTATGAGTTTATTAGACCCTTGTCTGAAGTAATTAAAGATCCCTCTTTACATTTGTATTCTAACGCGCAATCTCTCTTGGGGTGGTTGATAACATATATTGGAATTTTCCTTTTTATAATTTTTTTATCTGCAACGTTCTATGGCATTTCCCAAAAAGACAGGCGTATATTTTATCTGCTCCTTCTATTTCTTGTGCCTTTTATTGCTGAATCATTGTTTAATCAAATTTTGTATCCGCGGTTTATACTTTTTTACTTACCGCCTGCGATTTTGGCCGTTTCTTGGGGATTTGTAAGTTTTATGGGAGTGAGTACCAAGTGGAATAAAATTCTAATATTTATTTTTGCCGCATCAATAGTGATTCCAGTTGTAAAATCTTTTTTTATTCTTACCAATCCGCCAATTTCAAAAATTCCCCAAAGTGACTCTAATCAATATTTCAATGATTGGCCTGCGGGTTATGGAGTTAATGAAGTCGTGGAGATAATAGATAAGGAATCTAGAGATAAAGAGGTTTATATCGGTACTCAGGGGACTTTTGGCCTGTTTCCTTATGCACTGAACATCTATTTTAGAGAAAACAAAAACGTGCATATCTTTTCATATTGGCCTGTTGACCCAGAGATCTTGCCTTCAGAAATTATGGGATATGCAAAGGCTAACAAAACTTATTTTGTATTCAACGAAAACCAAAAGGAAATTAAAAATCCGAATCTTTCACTTATTGCCAAATATCAAAAGGGGATAGGTGAAAGTTACATGCGGCTTTATGCAATTAATCCTGTGCAATGAGAAAAGCACTTTTTATCGCCATTTTGCTTCTTTGCCTAATCTTAAGATTTTATAAGATTACCGAGGTGCCAGCAAGCCTCAATTGGGACGAGGTCAGTAACGCATACAATGCTTATTCGATTTTGAAAACAGTAAAAGATGAATATGGCAACTTTTTACCCTTGGCAAACAGATCGTTTGACGATTACAAGCCCCCAGCCTATATGTACTTTACAATCCCCAGCGTTTGGATTTTCGGTCTGTCTGAATTTGCGGCAAGATTGCCGTCTGCAGTGTTTGGCGTTCTCACCTGTGTGGCAGTCTTTTTCTTGGTAAAAAAGTTAACCGACAGTGACGCTGTTTCTTATACATCTTTTTTTCTCCTTTCAATAACACCTTGGCATATCCAATTTTCAAGAGCGGGATTTGAAGCAAATGTCGGTTTATTCTTTGTGGCGTCTGGATTTACATTTTTACTTTACGCAATCGGAAAATACCCACTTAGATTAACTAGTTATATCTATTTTTTAATCTCAGCACTCTTTTTCGCCCTGAGTTTTTACAGTTACAATGCATACAGGATAGTAGTCCCGTTAATAGTTTTTTCATTCTATATAATTTTCAGAGACAAAATTCAGCAATTTCCAAAAAAACTTCTAATTACATACATAATTGTAATTTTGGGATTGATTTCTCCGCTTTTTTTGACTCTTTCCAAGGAAGCGTTTCTGAAAAGATTTGAAGCAACCTCTCAAAATGTCAGACAAAAAGATATTGATAAATCTATTGAGTTGATAGATCAGGATATAGAGAGGAATCTTTCACTTGGAAAATATTTACATAACAGAAGAGTCGAAATTGTCAAAACATATGTTTCAAACTACCTTGTCCATTTCGATTTAAATTTCCTGTTTCTTCGCGGTGACGGGGAACTGCGCCACAATGTTCAAAATATGGGATTTTTATACTTGTTTGAACTACCGCTTTTAATTTTCGGATTTTATCGATTATTCCAAAAATTTGACAAAAGCAAACTGTTTATTCTCTCTTGGCTTCTGATTGCACCCCTTGGAGCAATAACCGGTTCGGAAGCTCCTCATGCAATCAGGAGTTATTCAATAGTGATTCCGCTTATAATTATTGCATCCTTTAGCTTTGTTGAATTCTGGAAAATAATAGTGCACAACAAAATCTCTATTTTTGTATTTGCGTTTATAATTTTTCTTTCATCGTTAATTTACTCTGATGAATATTTCAAGCATTATCCTGTTTATTCTGCACCATCATGGCAATTTGCAACCAAACAGGCAGCTCTGATTACAAAAAGCTTGGAAGATAAACATAGTCAAATAACAGTTGATTCGCACAACATCGAACAGGCATATATTTTCTGGCTCTTTTATACTAAATATGATCCTGCCGACTACCAGAGTAACGGTTCCAAGAAAGGCTTCGGCAAATACGTATTTGATAATAATCCGCCTGTAGGCACCAAAAGTCTGTATGTTACCAATACACTTCCTCCAAATTTTGAAAAAATCCAAACGGTGTATTTTCCTGACGGAGAGAAGGCCTTAGAGATAGGAAGCATCCAATGAAGAGCCCGAAGATTTCCGTAGCGCTGGCAACTTTCAACGAAGAAAAAAATATAGTTGACTGCATAGAATCTTTAAAGACTTTTGCCGATGAAATAGTGGTTGTGGATGGCACATCTTATGATCGCACTGCTGAGCTTGCAAGAGGACTAGGGGCAAAAGTTTTTGTGACTGCCAATAAACCGATGTTTCATATCAACAAAAATATGGCTTTCAAAGAATGCCGTGGCGAGTGGATTTTTTACATAGATGCAGATGAAAGAGTAAGCAGGGAGCTTGCAGAGGAGCTAAAAGGTATTATTGCAAGGGAACCTTCTGAAAACGGATTTTGGGTTAACCGCAAGAATTGGTTTCTTGGCGGGTTTTTAACAAAAGGTGGTGCTTATCCGGATCCGGTAATCAGGTTTTTCAGACGAGGAAAAGGGATGTTGCCCGAAAAATCTGTCCACGAGCAGGTGAAAATCGAAGGCCAAGTAGGCCATCTTAAAAATGATCTCATACACCTTGCGGATCCCACATTTGAAAGATACTTGATTCGCGCAAACAGATACACGGATTTGACTGCGGATGAAATTAAATCGAAAGATCCGGGAAGAGGAATATTGCCGGTTTTTTTCTATATGATTCTCAAGCCAACGGCAACGTTTTTAAATATTTATTTTAGGCACAAGGGTTACGAGGATGGTTTTAGAGGATTTATTTGGGCGCTTTTCTCTTCAGCGCACCATTTCTATGCTTATGTGAAGTACTGGTCGGACAAAAATAATACCTAGCCTCGATTTGCCCACTTGTAATTGTATATAAAACTTGTTAACAATTTTATAAAGGCAATTTTTGAGGAAGGAGGCAAGCCTAAATGGCAAAGAAGAAGAAAAAGAAGTCAAAGAAATAAAAGAAAGATCTTGCAAGATCTGCCCACCTCAACGAGTTTTAAAGACCACGTAAGGTGGGTTTTTTATTGTTTGCTGATATAATTTTCCCAATGCGTATTGCGATTGACACTAGCCCTCTTTATACAGGTCATGAGTCACGGGGAATAGGTGCCTATACAAAGAATTTGGTCGAGGAATTCAAGAGTGGAAAATGGGATTTTGATTTTATTTTTTTTGATGGTAAAAATTATTCTGTGGATGCTGATCTTGTCCATTATCCTTACTTTGATCTCTTTTTTCGGACTTTACCCTTAAGAAGGGATAAAGTTCGAATTGTAACAATCCATGATGTGATTCCTCTGGTATTCCCCCGGCATTATCCGGCAGGCATAAAAGGCCGGATTAACTTCTTTTTTCAAAAAATTGCGCTTAAAAATGTCGATGCCGTAATTTGTGACTCTAAAACCTCAAAAGTGGATATAGCAAACAAACTTTCCTTCCCAAAAAGCAATATTCACGTAATTTATCTTGCGGCATCTCCAAGCTTCAGAAAGATTGGTGATCAAAAATTCTTAAATGAAGTTTCTGAAAAATACAGATTGCCTAAGAATTTTGCGCTATATGTCGGTGACGTTAATTGGCACAAAAACATCGTACATATGTTAAAAGCAGTCAAAATTGCTGGTTGTGATTTGGTGATGGCGGGTAAGGCACTGGTAGATGACAATATTCCCCAAACAAGAGAACTCAACAGTCTTATCGGGAAGCTGGGACTAAGTAAACATATTATCAAAACAGGGTTCATAGAAGAAGATAATCTTGCTGGAATCTATAATTTAGCAAAGTTAACAGTATTGCCTTCATATTACGAGGGTTTTGGCCTGCCGGTTTTGGAAAGTATGGCCTGTGGGACTCCGGTTGTTGCCTCAAATATTTCATCAATTCCGGAAATTTCCAAAGATAATATAATTTTTTGTGATCCAGCTAACTCCCAGGATATTGCAAAGAAAATAAAAGAAGTTTTTGGTCTTTCGCCCCGTAAGCTGGATGGCTTGTCACAAAAATTAATCAAGGAGTCCAAAAAATATTCTTGGCACAGAGTTGCCGCAGAAACTGCAAATGTCTATCGTTCTGTCCTAAACAATTGAGAGTCCAACTGCTTCTTTTATATGGGATAAATTATTTTTCTGAGTTTTAATTGTAAATCGTCAAGTGCTTGCCCCGTACAGAGCCTTGTTCATGTACGGGGTCAATGGTACTATTTCCATATGAGTTTTTATCTCTTGCTTGTTGTTAGCGTTTTTTCAAATGTTACGGCCAATATTCTTCTCAAAAAAGGGGTTATTTCCTTCGGTGGGTTATCAGGGCAAAAAGCGAAACTCTTTTTGGAATTAACAAAGGCCGCAA
>MFBF01000049.1:4147-4935 GCA_001774865.1 Candidatus Curtissbacteria bacterium RIFCSPHIGHO2_02_FULL_42_15 | reverse complement strand
TTCCTGTCCCTTGTACATAGATTCTCCGATTTTGGAAAGCACTGCCGAAAGATCTTCTGTTTTTTGCTTGACCTCGTCTACAGGCGCTGACGATTCGATTTCTTTTAAGGCCTTAATCTTTTCCTCGACTTCGGTCCTGACATCGGCAGGAACCTTGTCGCCGGCATCTTTTAGAGATTTTTCGGCCTGATAAACTAAAGTATCTGCCTGGTTTCTGATTTCGATTTCCTCTTTTTTGGCAGTATCCTCGGCGGCATGTTCCTCTGCTTCCTTGGTCATCCTTTGAATTTCTTCATCGGTAAGACCCGTCGAGCCGGTAATTTTTATCGATTGTTCCTTTGAGGTTGCCTTATCCTTGGCCGTGACGGAAAGAATGCCGTTTGCGTCGATATCAAAAGTTACCTCAACCTGAGGAACGCCGCGGGGTGCAGGCGGAATGCCGTCTAAAATAAACCGGCCGAGCGACTTATTATCCACGGCCATCGGCCTCTCACCCTGAACCACGTTGATTTCAACGGATGTCTGGTTGTCGGCGGCAGTTGAAAAAACTTCGCTTTTGGAGGTCGGCACTGTGGTGTTTCTGGGAATTAAAGGTGTTGCCACTGCACCCAAAGTTTCAATTCCCAAAGTTAAAGGTGTTACATCCAGAAGCACCATTTCCTTCATTTCGCCTGTCAAAACCGCACCCTGAACTGCAGCACCGATTGCTACAACTTCGTCCGGGTTCAAACCTTTGTGCGGTTCTTTACCGAAAAATTCTTTGACTTTGGAGGAAACTAAGGGCATTC
>MFBF01000049.1:0-3994 GCA_001774865.1 Candidatus Curtissbacteria bacterium RIFCSPHIGHO2_02_FULL_42_15 | reverse complement strand
TGGGGCCTGACTGATCCGCCGTCACATAAGGGATTGAAATTTCGGTTTCTGTTGTTGAGGAAAGTTCGATTTTGGCTTTTTCTGCTGCATCTCTTACCCGCTGGAGTGCCTGTTTGTCGCGTTCGACATCGACGCCCGATTCTTTTTTGAATTCTGCGATTATGTACTCAACCAGCTTTGAATCGAAATCGTCACCCCCAAGGTGGGTGTCGCCGTTTGTGGCCTTAACCTCAAAAACTCCTTCACCCAATTCCAGAATCGAAATGTCAAATGTGCCGCCGCCCAAATCGTAAACGGCAATCGTATGCGCGTGCGATTTATCAAGGCCGTAGGCCAAAGCCGCAGCTGTGGGCTCGTTGATGATCCTCTCAACCTTTAGGCCTGCGATTTCGCCCGCCTGTTTGGTTGCCTGCCTTTGCGAATCGTCAAAATAGGCAGGAGTTGTAATTACTGCCTGGTCTACTTTTGCGCCAAGGTAAGCTTCTGCATCTGCTTTAATTTTGGAAAGAATCATTGCCGAAATTTCCTGAGGAGTGTAGTCTTTACCCTCTAAAGATACGACCGCCATGCCGTCGCGGCCTTCCTTTATTTCGTAAGGAAGCCACTTGATGTCGCGCTGAACCTCGGTATCTTTGAATTTTCTGCCCATTAAGCGTTTGACCGAAAAGACGGTTGTTTTGGGGTTGACGATCATCTGCCTTTTGGCCGGTTCACCGACAACATGCTTCTGCGGGTCAACGACAGACGGAATAGTGTTTTTGCCCTCGGCTGAGTGAATCACCTTGGGTTTGCCGGCCTCAACCACGGCAACTACGGAATTTGTCGTTCCTAAATCAATACCGATTACCTTGGACATGAACCCCCCATAATTTTTAATTTATAATTTTCAATTTTCAATGAATATTTAATAATTAAATTTTTAAACATTTTGATTTGATTTTAAATTTCAAATTTAAAATTTAAAATTACTGTGCGTAATCTCCTAATTCTTCGGATTTCTTTTCACCAGTTGAATCATCTTCGACCCTATGATCAACTTTTGTGCGTCCAACAGCAACCTGCGCCGGTCTTAGGACTTTATCATTTATTTTGTAACCTTTTGCCAAAACTTTCAAGACAACACCATCCTTTTCACTTTCTAAAATTTCGACCGCCTCATGAAAATTAGGATCAAAAGGGCTGCCTTCTGCTGTGATTTCCTCTACACCTTCTGATTCCAAAACATCATTAAATTGCTTGATAACCATCTCCAGCCCCTCATCCTTAAGATGTTTTTGGGCATTTTCCAGATTATCCAGAACCGGCAGAAGTTTTCCGCAAAGTAAAGCCGAAGAAAGCGCAGATAAAAGCCTTCTTTCCTCATCAATCCTTCTTTCCAGATTCTGGTAGTCGGCAAGAGCTCTTTTCAATTGACCCTCAAGGTCCAATTCCTTCTGTTCGATCTTCTTGGTTTTTTTGTCTTGGATATCTGCGGCAGTTTTTTTAATCTTTATCATAAATTTTATTTAGATTTTGGCAATTTCGGAAAGCAATTGGGAAAAATAGCGCATTGTCGGAATAACAACCGGATAATTAAGGCGGGACGGTCCGACGACACCAAGCATTCCCGTATGCGTGGGCGAATGATACTTGGCAATTACAAACCCGCAGCCTTCAAGATACGGCATGTTAAGTTCTTCACCGAAAAGAATTTTAATCTGGTCCTCAAATGCCATGTTGCTAAATATCTGGTTGATGATTTCTGCTTTATCAAGCATTGCAAGGACAGTTCTTGTGATATCGATATCGTAAAATTCGGGTATATCCAAAATGTTGGCCATTCCTGATGCGTAAATTTCCCCATCTTCGTCGGTTGCCAAAGCCAAAGCGTGGGTCTGGGAGGCCAGAGATCTGGTTACGTGCTTTAGAAGTCTGTCGAATCTGTCTGTCGGCTCTTTCAATTCTTCCTTAATGGAAACTTCGTCTTTTAGGGAAAGTGACCTTTCTTCCATTAATTGATCAACGTAAAATTTCATACCCATGGAAGTTGGAATTCTGCCTGCCGAAGTGTGGGGTTGGCGAAGATAACCTAAAGCTGTAAGTTTGACCATTTCGTTCCTGATGGTAGCTGGTGAAACCCCCATATTTGATTCTTTTTCGATTGTTTCCGAGCCGACAGGCACACCGGTTTCGATGTAGCTTTCGATGATTTCGCGAAGCAGCTGTTTTTGCCTTTCAGTTAAATCCATAATCTTTTGTGGCGAGCTGGACAGCTAGGGCAACCCGCCTGCTTGTCCCTCATCATAATGGTGAGGGGATTAGCAGACAATCTACCACGAGTGCTAATTAATGTCAACCCAGTAGAGTATCTTTCAGTCTCTTCGAGATTTTAGTGAAACTACTGAAAGTTCTTCTACTGGGTCAAGTCTCCATCAATTTGCATAAAGACGAGAAGTAAGATTAAGCGGGGTCAAGAAAAAATTACTTCACAATAATTGCGTTGGGGAGGCTGCGGCCGGGGCCTGCTTTGTATCTGCCTTCGTAAAGGGCGGCCGAACCGCCGCCGTCAAGGTTCAGGGCGTCGGTTGCGCCAAGCGAGATGAAAGTATTGGCAAGGTCCATCACGCTCGAATTTCTGGCTACAACCAAAAACAATTTCCCTTTCCCAAAACCAATCCCTGTTCTCGTTGCTTTTGTCTTTAAATTTGCAACCAAGTTGCCGTCATTGACCAAAAGACTGCCTCCGGCAAGTAATGACGGATAGTTGATAATTCCTCCAGTAATATCCGAAGGTGCGCCGACTGCCGCGCTGTTTGCAAAAAACTGGGCGGAGCCGGGCCGAAAAACCATCATGCCGCGGCCATTCCAGAAAAGTTTTTCCGCCTGGATCCACTTTTTCTGGCGGTTATTCCAGACCGGAAAATCAAAAGAGTTCTTTTTGCCCGCGCACCACGAATAATCCGGCGGACAAAAATAGGTGCCGTTCATGCCTCCCCTGCCTCCCTGTTCCTTAACATAGGAAGCAAGAGGTTTGGTAAAACAATCGTTTGCGCAATCGTTATCGCCTGCCGTGTCGGTAACCACTGTAGACGAGCCTAGATCATAAACCAGGGCCGTATAATTCTTGCCTGTTTGCACACCCAATAATTTCTGGTCTTTCTCATCCATTTGCTCGAATTCAATCTTTTCCTTATTCTGCTGTTCGATGACTTTGTCTATTGTCTCTTGAGTCTCCTTGCGAGGATCAGTCCCCGATTGAGTAGTTGGAATGATTTTCAGTTTATTGAAAACAACAATAAAAAGTATGGTGAAAATAAGAAGAGAAATTACAATTGCAATTAAAGATAAAAATCCCCTGCGCATAATTTAAGTGTATCAGTTTGGGGAGTATTCGGAACTAAGGCCGTGGTGATTATTTATCGATGGTTGGGAATAATTCTTGAGCTTTTTGTCTCATCGCCACGTGATATCTTTCTGCTAAAGCTTCTCGAATTCTGTCATAAGCAGCCAAGAAGTCTCGACCTTCATCAGTTATAGAGTATTGTCCGCCGTCTCTTTTTACTAACGCTGATTGATCCAGCTCTTTTAATAAAGCAAATAAACTGGAAGATGCTAATTTACCTTTAAGTCTGTATTCACCGACTAGACTACTCAAAGAATCAATGGCGATCGGTTGATCTTGAGCATGGAGGATACGCAGAATAGATCGACGATCCGAACTAAAAACCGCTTTAGCGGCGTTGTCGAAAGCTGGCCAGTGTGGTTCTTCTGACTCTTTTGCAATTCTCCTGGGTTCACCAAAAGATAATCGTTCTAGCATAAGAACGAATTCTATACCATAGCTACTAATGAAGTCAAACTATGGGGCTTTTCGTTAAATCCTGAGTACCGCAAGAAATGCCTCCTGAGGGATGTCTACATTTCCGAAACGGCGCATGCGTTTTTTCCCTTTTTAAAAAATGTAGAGTTTAACTTCTGACATTGGGAAGTGTTTCTTGTTGTAGGTAACAAGATT
>MFBF01000048.1:4736-4947 GCA_001774865.1 Candidatus Curtissbacteria bacterium RIFCSPHIGHO2_02_FULL_42_15 | reverse complement strand
GATGCAGAAAGGTTTGCGGCAACTCCGGTTTGGACCGATTGAGAAGCAGGGGAGCAAGCAGGAGCGGGCAGAGGCGGCGCACCGGTTGTAAATGAAAGAACAGTGCCGGTTCCGGTTCCTGTAGCATTACTGGCGATGGCGCAAAAGTAATAAGTTGTAGATGTTGCCAGACCGGAAATACTTTGTGCGTAAACGACAGAGCTTGTACCTG
>MFBF01000048.1:262-4658 GCA_001774865.1 Candidatus Curtissbacteria bacterium RIFCSPHIGHO2_02_FULL_42_15 | reverse complement strand
ACCTAAACCAACCTGTGGTTGATTGCCCGTTGGGGTTAGCTGATCCGTTAAGTGATGCTCCGGTTGAGGTCACACTGCTTGCTGCAGTGGTCGTAACCGCTGGGGAGCTTGCACCAGTCGTGTAATCGACATGCAGGAGGGGGGCGTTTGCAGGTTCTCCCTCGTAAGCTTCGGCGACCCTTGAACCTGAGCCTGTGATAATAATTACGATACTGTTGCCGCTTGCCCATCCAGGCCTGGATACTATTTGTTGGATAACAGAAGAAAGATTTGGAGTCTGGTGTTTTTCGCTTATGATGGTCCAAGCCGGTACGTTACTCCAGGCAACAGATGCGCTAGTTTTAGTGCGGCTTGTTATATTACTCGTGGCTGTCGAGAATGCAGCCGGACTATCATTAGCTTCACCCCAAACGGTGAGATTGGTGGCGCCGGAAGTTGTTTCGTCTGTTTCAAATTCAATATAGGCATTGGTTATCGTTGCGCCAGCCGGAATATTCACAAAAGTAAAGCGCATACCAACTTCCTGGTTGGAGCTTGCGGGATCCTGAGTTAGTTCCAAGTCGGAACTTGAGATATCGATAGCATTGGTATCCAGGCGCTGTTCCGCATCATCGGTTCCGGAGTTGACCCTGACATCAACTGAACCGGCGGCAGCAACCTGCGGTTGGGGTTGGCCCTCATTTAAACGCTGTTTTTTGAAAATGTTTGCTAGCATCGGAAATAGCCCTGCCTGATTGGGGTCTTTGGGAAGGCTTTTGATGTAATCGGGGACAAGGCCGGGAATCCAGTTGACACCTTCGGTTGAATCGGACATCAGATCCGCTCCGGGATCGGGGTATGCATCATGGTCCTGATAGTACATTAAAAGTACTGCTTTTAGCGCCTTTAATTCTTCTTTTCTTTGGGAATCACGGGCTTTTTGCCGAACATTGCCATAAGCCATGCTTGCAACAACCACTAAAATACCAATTATTGCAATTACAACCAAAAGCTCGATTATTGTAAAGCCTTTGGAGTGTGAAGTAGGTAGTTGGTAGTGGGTCGTTTTCCGTCTACGAACTATGAACCCTAAACTACGTGCTATTTTGGGCATCTAATTCTAGATTAAGGTAGCTAAGGGTTAAAATCAACTCAGTGCTTGATCCGGAAACCCCCGCTGTTTCACGATTGACGAACACTTGACGAACTATACACTTAAATGTATAGTTCAAATGTATGGAATACATCACAACAACCAATTTACGGAACAAATCTTCCCTGCTGGTTAGTCGCCTTTCCAAGGGGCAAACTGTCTCTTTAGTGCATAGATCCAAAATTATCGGAGAAATTAAACCAAAAAAAGAAGCTAAAGCTTTAACTGAGGCAGATATTAAACAGCTCAAAAAGTTGGCATCAGAGCTTAGCTTTCCCAAAATTTCTTATAAAGAGCGGGAAAGAAGATATAGAAAACACCTGATGGAAAAATATGGGCAAAGTCTTTCTTGATACCAATTGCTTTATCGATACTATTGTCCGAAAGCCCGAAATAAAGATTCTTGACTCCCTGAAAGATTATGTTGTTTATATCTCAACTTTGTCATTTCATATTTACTGCTACACTTACAAGATAAAAATGCCAGATAAAAAAGTGCTGGCTCAGAGAGGTAAATTCCAACTGACAGATTTTTCTGAGGATATATTAGATAGGGCTTTGAATGGGCCAACAGATGATCTTGAGGACAATGTCCAGCTGCATAGTGCCGCAGAAGCGGAGTGCGACCTGTTTCTGACAAATGACAAACGGCTTCTCGGTCTAAAGTTTTTCGGTAAAGCCCAAATCATTCAAAAGCTTGCCGGTTTTTAGCTTGGTCCTTTCCGCCTGCTAATCCTCGATGAGGAGACCTCCCCCGTTGGTTTAATAGTTTCATCTTCCAAGTAAATGTTTTAAAATTTAGGGAATTCGAATTTCAATCAAAAAAGTAAAAATTAGAAATTTGAAATTTTTCTGAAATATGGCCAAGAAAAAAAGAATACCGTTTTTAATGGCGTGCACGGTTTGCAAAAGCCGCAATTACACAACGCAAAGAAACCCGGAAAACACGCCGGAAAAGTTAGTTTTGAAAAAATACTGCAAGCGGTGTAGGCGGGTAACCGAACATAAGGAAGTCAAAATCTAGGGTCCATTGCCGACAATCCTAACCGTATCGCATCCTTTAAATGGATTTCCATCCACAGTTCTGCCTCTAATACAAATTTTATCAGGGTAAGATTCCGATGCAGATTGCAGAAGCAAGAGAAGATTTTTTTACGATAGAAAAGTGCGTGATATATTACCAGAATTGATATAATTCGGGTATGTGGGTAGTTGCAATTATTGGACTTTTTGGTTTTTGGGTACTTAGTGGTGTTAGTACTATTGCCGCAGGAGTATTTTTAGGAATTATGGCTGTTATTTTCGTATTATTGATGCTAAACCAAGAGAATGATCCACCAAATTAAATGATTGATCTTAAGTCAAAAACTAAATCCCAAAAAATTATAATAACTGTATGGTTAATTTTAGTGACATTGATATTGGTAAGCACTATTTTCTCTGACGACGTTGGTGTACCGGAATTAGGTTTAGGAATAGCTACTGTTATCTCCATTCCCGCATTTGTAATTTATAAAATGTGGGGTTAACCATAATGTTCAAAAGTTTTCCCAAAAAGATAAAGTATTTGACAATTTCCGGTCTTCTGGTTGGGATTGTCTTAATTATTGCCGGTGTTTACCTTTACTTCTTTCGGATTACTGAGCCTGTAGATACAAGTGTTTTTTATACGTAGAGTATTTATTTATCAAGATCAATTTTATAGTTGCATCTGTTACCAACATCCCCTGCACCATCCATATATCCATCTTTATATCCGTCATTTTTCCCTATAATTCCCATAAAACCCATTAAAACTAGTAACAATAACCCTCCTAATACTCCTAAGTGGAATTTAATAATAAGTACGAGCATTAACAATATAGCAAATGCCACCCAAACATAAATGGGTATACCTTCTTTTTCTTTAACTCTAAAATTCAAATCTTTGTGGACCTGATCGTAAAATTGTTGTTTCATTTAAGTCCTTTATCGTGCAAACAGCGTTGATAAGCTTTTTCCATAGTTTCGTTTTGTACTTCTATTTTCTTACTCCATTCTAATTGCTCAAATGAATCAGTAGTCCCAAGTAAGGCCGTGTTTTCTCTTGATATTTTCATACAACTACTTCTTATTGATGCAGGTCTAAGCTGAAACCAATAAAACCAAGCTATTACCAGAACAATAATTACAACAATTATTTTATTATCGTTAAGAATATTCTTAAGTTTTTTCATTTAAAATACTGCCATTTTCTAAAAATTGCCCACAAATATACTCCGTAAAATACGATATAGACTGGAATGAGAAGCAATAAATTCAATGGACGGAATAAATAAAGCATTAGAAAAACCTGAAGGATTGATGTTGTAATGTCAAAATAGACTACCCATTTTTTCCATAGCCATATGCCTATTAAAATAGGTATATAAATTGACCACATCACAATGTAATAAGGTGTATACCAGTTTGGGACATAAGCATTGAACTCTATTGCATCCTTAATGTGATTTCCTCTTAGAATATTAGTGAAATCCCATACCTGAAAAATTGCGGATAGAACCAACATTATTGTTAGAACCTTACCTCTTTTTGGGTCAATTATTTTATTTAAGGGGAAGTTTTTAAAGAGGTTAGATTTCATTGCGATTGTTTTTTAAGTGCTTTATTTTGTGCTCGTTTTTCTAAAAAATCAAATGTATATCGAATAATAGGCCCACCTAAGGCAAGATCTAATGGACCTCTTCGTTTCCAATATCTTCTAATTTTTGTTACACTTTCTCGTTCTTTCATCTATGCACCCATATTAAACTCTTATTAAAAAAGTAGATCAAGTTTGGGTAAAAATCAGCGGTTATTGAGAAGGTTTGAAATCATTTAGTACAGGCAGATCTGTAATCGTTATAGTGTTGATTTATTGTACCCACTTGCTCTGGTGTTAAATCTTTTGGTGCGTACAAAGATTTTTGATAGTTAAGTTCTTGTTGATACAAGGCTGTCGCACTTTCCAAGCATTCCGCCCTACTCCGACCACAACCGCTAAGCACAAATGCAAAAAAGGGAATTATTAGTACCACAAAATATTTTTTCAGTTTTTCTTCCACGGCCGTATTTTACCACTTGAACAAAGTAAAAGCGTTCCTTATGAATCTGTAATTAATATCACTTTGTAGTTAGAGATTTAAATATTACAGTGAGTTAGGGTGTGGGGTGCTTTGGCGAAGGCCTGCAGCTGCCGATAACTTCTAGCATTTTGTACCTCTAGGGATTCGATTTCTAGTTTTT
>MFBF01000048.1:0-241 GCA_001774865.1 Candidatus Curtissbacteria bacterium RIFCSPHIGHO2_02_FULL_42_15 | reverse complement strand
TAAATTTATAAGTTCCTTTTTTAATAACCCAAGCGCCACCAGACTGAGAAGAGAAGTTTGCGCCCGCTAGACCCGTGTCATAATTCAAAGTTGCGCTTTGAGACATTGTCAAAGTTTTAGATACTAATGCGGCCACGCTTGCTGTTTGCGAAAGCAATGCGTTTCCTTCTAGTGTGTAGAAAATTGCAGTAGCGCCCTGTTGTGAAATTTGAACTGCTTGGCTACTTGTTGAGGGTGTGGC
>MFBF01000047.1:8440-8672 GCA_001774865.1 Candidatus Curtissbacteria bacterium RIFCSPHIGHO2_02_FULL_42_15 | reverse complement strand
TTTTTAAAACTTTTTACATTTGACGAAAAGTTAATTTTTCTCCTTTTTGCTTCTTCCATAACAGCAAGGCTTAGAGGGTGGCTTGAATAGGTCTCAACCGCAGCATCAAGTTTTAATATCTCTTCCTCAGAAAACCCTTTGGCAGCTACAATATCAGTGATTTTAGGCTTGCCTTCTGTAAGTGTTCCGGTTTTGTCTAAAACTACAGCCTGAATTTTGGAAACTTGTTCGA
>MFBF01000047.1:7900-8403 GCA_001774865.1 Candidatus Curtissbacteria bacterium RIFCSPHIGHO2_02_FULL_42_15 | reverse complement strand
TGAAATAGCAAATGTTAAAGCAAACAGAAGAGGTTGACCAATAATAAGAAACCAGACTCCGAAAGTAATCAAGCCTCCGCCAACCGCAACGATCACCAAATATTGTGCAAACCTGTCTGCAATTTTTTGACCGGGGGCTTTAGAGTTTTGGGCAATTTCGACAAGTTTAACGATTTGGGCAAGCGCTGTATCTTCGCCTACCTTGGTTGCTTTAAATTTAACAGACCCTGATTGGTTGATGGATCCCCCGATAACCTCATCGCCTTTGGTTTTAGTTACCGGTATCGATTCTCCGGTTACAAGTGATTCGTCTATTGATGTTTCTCCGTCTATAATTTCTCCGTCAACCGGGACTTTATCTCCTGGCTTCAGAAGTAAAATATCTCCGACTTTGATCTGAGATGTCGGAACTGTTATTCCTTGCCCGTTTTTGATGAGCCTCGCTTGAGGAGGAACAAGATTAAAAAGAGCTTGAAGAGCGTCAGTTGTTCCGCGTCTTGATT
>MFBF01000047.1:3038-7848 GCA_001774865.1 Candidatus Curtissbacteria bacterium RIFCSPHIGHO2_02_FULL_42_15 | reverse complement strand
TTATTTTTTAGTGCAACGTACGATGAGTAAAGAAAAATCCATCCCGAATAAAAATAAAGGGGTGTTGCCAAAATAAACATAATCCAAGGAGCAGGTATTGGGGTCGGGAGTTTTATTCCAAAAATTTTCTCCCCAAGAGGCGAGTAGGCAACTATGGGGATGGTAAGAATTAATGAAAAAAAGAATTTAAATTTTATATCCTCTTCCATCAGTTTTGCCATTTCCCTGCCGGCAATGCCTCCGTGTTCCATACCCATAGTCATTTTCATACCCATCTTGAACTTTTCCCAAAATGACATTTCGGCAACGGGTTTCATTTTGTGTTCCGCGTGATTTTTGCGATCATTTTTTATTTTTAATCTTTCATCTTTAATTTGAATTAAATCCATAGCGCATTTTGGACAACGGCCGGGTTTTGCCGATTTGGCCTCCGGATGCATTGGGCAGGTGTAAATTGTTCTATTCGTTGATTCTTTCTTTTTCATAATAATTTTTAATCAAAGGGTAACCTTTATTTGGTTACCCAATTTTCCGATTATATTTTTTTCGATCTTTTACATTTTTGAAAACTGCTTATACAGCCAGGCAAAAATGTAACCAGCAACCCAACTAGCTACGACTGCAGTTATCAACCCAAAGACTAAGCCGGCTGCAGTTGGAGCAGTATAAGGTAAAGACTCCATATTTACGCCATGAATCCAGCTGCCGGCAAGACCCATGAAGGTTGATCTTGAAACAACCACCCAGCCTGCACAGACAACGTAGACTATGGCAATTGTAACCGCAAAAGCATTGGCAAAAGCCTGTTCTTTCATTTTTGCTTCACCCCCTTTTAATATCCCCAATCTTGCTGCCACTTCCGCATCATTTCGATTTCTTGGGTTTGTGCTGAGATGATATCCCCGGCTAAGTCTTTAACTTCCTGACGCTCGGCATTTGTTTTGGCGGGATTGGCCATGTCTATTGCCCCTCTATGATGTTCAATCATCAAATCAATGAACGTTTTGTCGAACTCCGCACCCGTTTTACCTTTGAGAGCCTCCACCATATCCTGCATTCCTAATCCTTCATGTTCCATCATCATTCCCCCGCTCGCTCCCATCATTTCTTGATTTTGACGTATTCCCATCATGCGCATCATGCCGGCCATATTGTCATTAACTGCACTTCTTACAAAAAGCAGTGCAAGAACAATACCAAGCAACAATCCGATAATCCCAAAAAGGATTGATTGCTGGTTTATTGATTTTTCTTTAGCCATTTTTCACCTCCCTAAAATTTACTTTCTCGCTTTTTCAAATACGTCTACAATTTCCTGAATAGATTTTTGCTGGTCTTTGCCGTGCATTGCGTGGGAAACGTGCTCTTCCAAATGCCCTTTGAGGATGATATTGTCAACTGCACGGAGCGCAGATTGCACAGCTAATGATTGCTGAAGGATATCAATGCAGTATGTTTCTTGCTCAATTTGCCTAATTACGTGATCCAAATGGCCCTTAGCTGACTTCAATCTTTTAAGAGCATTCGCCTTTACTGCTTTTTGCATATACATATCGTATCCTACCCTACTGGGGAGGGTTTGTCAATCCAGTAGAGTATCTTTCAGTCTCTTCGAGATTTTAGTGAAACTACTGAAAGTTCTTCTACTGGGTTAAGTCTATATTTTAGCTGACTCCTTAAGATATAATTTCAACGTTTCTTAATATGGTTAAAATTTACACAAAAACCGGAGATTCCGGCACTACTTCCCTGTTTGGAGGAAAAAGGCTCTCAAAAAATAAAGCCCGAGTTGAGGCCTATGGAACTGTTGACGAGCTAAATTCCCTTATTGGGGTGATAATTGCTGACTTAAATTACTCTTCGAGCGCAAGTCGAGAAGCTTCCCTTAATAAAAATTCTCCACAAGGTCGAATAATAAATAAGCTTTTAAGAATCCAGAGAGAACTTTTCGTCCTAGGTACGGATCTTGCATCACCGAACAATCTCAAAATCAAGAGCCCTAAAGTTAAGAGGCCGCTTGTAACAAGACTTGAGCACGAAATTGACTCATGGGACAAAAATTTACCCAAGCTGCGTAATTTTATCTTGCCAGGTGGTTCCAAGGTTGGAACATCTATTCATTTAGCAAGAAGTGTTGCACGAAGAGCCGAAAGATCAATCGCGGTTTTATCATCAACAGAAAAAATAAACCAAAACGCTCAAATATACATCAACCGCCTCTCCGACTGGCTCTTTGTACTGGCAAGATATGTAAATAAGCTGGAAAATCAAAAAGAAAATATTTGGAAAGGAAGAAAGTAGTTCAGTTTTTACAGCACTGACCTAACAACTTCTAAAAACACTTTAGCATTTTCTTCCGCTTTCTCTTCTCCTGCAAAATGGTCCATATTCCCATAGGTTTTTAGTTCTGCCCCCAATTCTCTGGCAACTTCCTTTCCCTGACCATAATCAATCGAATCATCATCTTTGGAATGAACTACTATAAATTTGTCAGCCAGGTTTTTTACTTTTTCTATGTTAATTGGATAATCAAAAAAATCGGAATAATGCTCGTCTTTTCTGTTTCTATTTAATTGGTAGTCATTGTTAAAAGCAGCAAAAAGAATAACAGTATCAACTTTTTTGCCGAATTTATCTAAATATAATAAAGCCGCTCTGGTTCCTAAGCTATGGCCAACAAGAATCACTGGATTTTTACTTTTTTCAACTTCCTCGTTTATTATCTCCAGCCACTCACTGGTATAAGGATTTTCTCCTCCTGGAAATGCAGGAATCGAATAGTCTACTTTTGCCTTATCTAACTCCTCAGCAATAATCCGGTACTTTTTCTTGTTGGGTGAAGAAGTATATCCGTGAATAAAAATAACCTTTTTCACAATTGGAGTATATCAAAATTGAGTGGGGGAATTTTTGGGCTTATCAACTACACTTACTCCAGCCGCAGGTTGGGTTGATACACTGGCGGCAGCCTTCGGCGTAGACGACCGGGCTTGAGCAATCAGGGCAAATTGTAAATTTATTTTCTAAAAGCGTCTCCTCCGAATGGGCAGTGCTCTTGCCGAAAACGGGAGAGGCAGAAGAAGGTGTAAGGTTCATTTGGACTGCTTTTGAGGAGCCGTTGGTGTTTGTGCTAACCTGTACAGACTGACCGTTTGTTGTCTTGCCGTTTGTCTTTCCGTTTGCATAACTTTGGGATTCACCGTTGGTCTTCAATGCCTGCTGAGCCGGTTCCTCCTGCTGAATCTCCTCAACAATCGGCAACTGCAGCTGCTTTGATCTGGCGATTTCCAGAAGCGATTTGCCGACCGCATCAAACGCTGAAAGTACACTTGAAGCGCCCATGCCATACGGAGTTCCGCAGGAAATACCGACTAAATCGGTTGCAATCTCTTCCAAGGATGCGCCGTATTTTAAGGCGCGCGATGCCAGTCTTCCGGTAACTTCGGCAGCGCCTGCCACATAGCCGCCGGTCTTGCCGATATTGATAAACACCTCAACCGGCGTTGCATCCGCTTCCCGGAAAACAGAAGTGTAAACCCAGCCGACATCTGCTTTTTTGCGAACCCTCATTCCCCACGCTTCCTGTGGGGTCGGCCTTTTCTGCGGCAGCGGAATTACCTGACCTTGCGATGTAAGCCTGATACCTGCCAATTGATCATAATATGATTTGTCTTTTTTAACCTCCAGAACCTGTTTGACTCTTGATTCGTCACGGTAAATGGTAATCATGTGACAGCCAAGCTCGTATGTCAGCCAGTAGGCCTCACGAACATCCTCAACGGTTGCCTTGTTAGGAAAGTTGATGGTTTTGGAAATGCCGTTATCGGTATATTTTTGAAAAGCCGCCTGCATCCGCACATGATCTGCTGGCGCAATATCACCGGCTGTTACAAAAACTTTCTTTAATTTGTCGGGAATTTCCTCGATGCTTTGTACGGAGCCCTTGTTCTTTCCAATCTTTTCCAAAAGCTCATCTTCAAAAATCCCTTCTTCTTTTAAAGCCTCCAGAAAATAAGGGTTGGTGTTAAAAAGCCTCTTGCCCTCAATGGTATTTTTGGCAAAAGTCAGGGCAAAGTGAGGTTCAATCCCCGAAGAACAGTCGGCAAGCATCGAGATTGTGCCTGTGGGGGCAATTGTCGTTCTGGCACCGTTCCTAAGCTTTAAACCGCCTTTCCCGTCTGCAACTATTTGCGTAGCATTGCGGGCAGGCTTGTCATAAATCGAACCTTTGTATGCAGGGAAAACGCCGCGCACTTTGGAAAGATCACAGCTGGCGTTGTCTGCCTCTTTTTGTACAAAAACCATCACTTTTTCGGCCAGCTCAAAACCTTCTTTGGAGTTGTAAGAGACACCAAGCTTTACAAGCATATCCGCCCAGCCCATGACCCCAAGCCCGACTCTTCTAATTAAAGAAGTCATTTTGTCGATTTCTGTGACCGGGTATTGGTTCATGTCCAAAACGTTATCCAAAAAGTGGATAGCTGCGTGGACTGCTTCTTTTAAACCCTGCCAGTCAATTCTTTTTTCCGGTTGAACTTGGTTAAGACTTTCTGCGGAAACACTTCGGCTTCGCTCAGTGTCTCTAAGTTTGTCTTGGACAAACTTAGAGAGGTTAACTGACCCTAAAGTACAGGCATCGTAGGGCAAAAGCGGCTGTTCGGCACAAGGATTTGTGGCCTCAATCTGGCCGATTTTCGGTGTGGGGTTAGCGCGGCCTTTGTTTATCCTGTCTATTAAAATCATCCCCGGATCGCCGTACTGCCAGGCAAGCTGGGTTATTAAGTCAAAGACTTTTTTGGCATTAAGCCTG
>MFBF01000047.1:0-2898 GCA_001774865.1 Candidatus Curtissbacteria bacterium RIFCSPHIGHO2_02_FULL_42_15 | reverse complement strand
CTTGTGGACCGCAAACCGCAGAATATCGGGGTGGGTGTAGTGCAAAATACCCATATTGGCGCCGCGGCGCACACCGCCCTGGCGAATCTGACTGCAGACATCATTGTAAGCCTGCATGAAGGCAACGGGACCTGTAGATTTGCCCTTGGAGGTCCCGATGATGTCATCTTTTGGGCGAAGATGGGAAAAAGAAAAACCGGTGCCGCCTGCCATCTTATGGATCATGGCCATATTGGACATGGTTCTTAAAATCGATTCCATATCGTCCTCAACAGGCAGCACAAAACAAGCAGAAAGTGACTGACCGATTTTGCCCGAGTTGACCATTGTGGGTGTATTGGGTATGAATTTCTGGGAGGCCATCAGCTTGTAGAATTCTTTGGCCGATTTTAAATGGGTTGTTTTTTTGCTGTAGATTGTATCGGCCGCTGCAATATAGTAGGCAATCCTCCAAAACATTTCTTTGGGGGATTCCTTAGGTTCACCTTTTTCATCGCGGAAGGCGTATCTTGTTTTGGCAATATAGGCTGCGTTTTCCGATAAATTCGGCTCCGGAAGGTCTTTTGGGGCTTTGGGGATTTTGCGGCCCAAAACTCTTGCTTTGTCGCGGATTCTGTCTCTGGTATCTACTTTAGAAAGTATCTTTTGTAATTTTGTCATTTTGATTTAAAGCGTTTTGAAAGCATAGCCAGTTCTTTTTCAAAATCCGAAAGGTCTGCAAACTGCCGGTAAACTGAAGCAAACCTTATGTAGGCAATCTCGTCCAGTTTTTTTAATCTTCTGATTACCAATTCCCCGATTTTTTTACTCGAAACTTCGTTTACGTTTTTCTTTCTAAGGTCCGCTTCAACTTCGTCAAGGATCTTTTCTACCTCCTGTGCCGAAATCGGTCTCTTTTCGCAGGCCTTTATGATTCCGCTGCGAAGTTTTACCCTGTCAAAGACTTCCCTTTTGCCATCCTTTTTAATGACCAATAGGTCAAGGGTTTCGGCTCTTTCAAATGTTGTAAATCTGCGTGCGCATTTTAAGCATTCACGCCTTCTTCTGGTTATTTTGCCGCCGGCTCCTTCTCTTTTGTCGACAACTTTTGATTCCTGATGCGCGCAAAAAGGACAAATCACATTTCCCTTGGATTTTTATGCAAAGTTTTAAAACTGCCCTATGTCTTGAAAATTATCAATCTTGCGTGCAGACCCGATGTTTCACGCTTATCTAAAAGGCACAATATATTGTGGTCTAATTCCATTAGAGTCCCATTTATTGCGCTTGTCAATACCCCAATTTTAGTTTGTTCGTCACTTAGGTAATTGGGATAGCAGGAAGATTATATTCCGAAGAAAACCCGAAAGTCAAGCTGCTAATTCTAATTTACAAAACCCAAAAGGTCCTTGCTCTCTGTGGACATTTTGACAGGACTCCAGGGAGGTTCAAAAGTAAGCTCCACTGAAACATCCTTGACGCCTTTAAGGGTTTTTAATTTGTCCGTAATGTCCCTGACAAAGTAGGAATCTAAGGGGCAACCGGGTGTTGTTAAAGTCATCAGAACATTGACTCTGGAGTCGTCAATCCCGACCGAGTAAATAAGGCCAAGATCAACAATGTTGATGCCAAGCTCAGGGTCTATGCAGTTTTTAAGCTTATCGATTACTTCTCTTTCATCTACCACGCTTTAATCGTACCGCCTCAAATAGCTTAAGTCAATTCGAATTTAGGTTCTGTGCCAGGACATAGTATCCACTCCATGGACCGAGTTTAACTGACGCTTCATCAAGCATGATGGGTATGGTAAACCTAATATCCTCATCGATGCCGGGCACCTGTTCTCTTAGATGTTGGTATGGCGTCTTGTAGCCAAGTGAGGAGTGTTCCCGGACATTGTTGTAGTAGTAGTTGTAAGCCAGAGCTTCATCCAGAAGATCACGTTCACCACGGATCTTAAAGACTCTTGGTATGTAGAACTCGTCGTCATCTGTTCTATGCGACCGCTCAAGGTGGGCATTCTCCTCCGGATGGCCTTTGTGATTCTGGATAAGCCTGCAGCCAAAACCCGATATTAACTTCCGCAGCTCCGTTACCTTAAACCATGATTTACCGCCGAACTCTTCCCCATGGTCGACAGTAAAGACAATCTGGCAGGAAACACCGTGGCTTCTAAGGTAGGAGATAACCCAGAGGTAGAACATTAATCCGTTAGTCCAGGTTTTCTCACGGGAATAGGCAATAAGTTTAAACCTTGAGTTAACGTCAATAGCATCCCATTGGTAGTTGGGAACTTCCCACCGGTCAAGATGGATAATCTGGTTGGCAGTTAAGGCTTTGTGGTCCCTTATGAACTTAATATCCATTTGCACAATCTCAAAAGGCCTAGCGCTGTACCAGTCCACAAACTCACGTTTCTCTTGTTTTCTCCTACCCTTAACCTTGTAAGTGATCCTGTTTTTGTTTCGTCTTAAGATATGCCTGATTGTGCCATAGGCAACAGTTAGGTTTTCGTACTTGGCAAGATAAATAGAGAGCCTTTTAGGCCCCAAGTGTGTCTTGTTCTTAACCTCAAGCACCTTGTCCTCAACGGCAGCAGCAGTTTGGAAGGGACAGGTCTTAGGTGCTTTTGACCTGTCGGTCAGATCACCTTCTTTCTCCTTTTTGATAATGTTGTAGACAACCGGTCTTTGAATACCAAAGACACAGGCACAATCGGCAACTTTACCACCCTTGGTCTTAAGATACTCCAAGACTGCCATTCTGGCAGCTTCAGGATTAATCTTACGTAGGGTTTTGTAGTCAATCTTCATACGGGTTCCACTTTTCATACTTCTTAAAATCAATCTTTTCCTTCTCAATGTCAAGAAGTTCTAGAACCCTTTGTATGTATTTGGAGTAGTCAAACCTTAAAAAGTG
>MFBF01000046.1:14627-34620 GCA_001774865.1 Candidatus Curtissbacteria bacterium RIFCSPHIGHO2_02_FULL_42_15 | reverse complement strand
TTAGCAACCACAAACTCTTCCGTTTTTGCAAAGTAGCAAATCCAGTCCGGATTATATCTCCAGGAAAGTCCTGAACTTTTGGCAAAATAATCAACAACTATATAGCCCAAATTATGGCGGGTGTTTCGAAACTTTTCCCCAGGATTACCAAGTCCAATAATTAATTTCATATTTCGAGTATAACGAGAAATATATCAGAGGAGCGCCATTGGCATAACTGTAAGGTATCAAGGCGATCTGCTGATATTTTAGTTTTTAACACTGAGCATTTCCTTTACTTCACTATCCGAAACAGGCGCAAAATCTTTATAAAATTGGCCGACCGCCCAATAATCGGCGCTTTGTTCTGTGCAAATTACTTTATCATAATCCGCCTCAACCTTTTCGATAACAGCAGGCGAGCCGCACGGGACGGCAAGAATCAGCTCTTTGGGCCCAAATGTCCTGATTATCTTGGAGGCAACAATTACCGTCTGGCCCGTTGCCAAACCATCGTCCACAACAATTACAATTTTGCCCTTAAATTTGGCAGGTGAAATCTTAACATCCAGGAATTTCTCCCGTGCTTGTGCCTCCCTTTTTTTATTCAAAAGTTCTTTTTTGAGGTAATCGGCAGAGATTTTAAGATCGGCAATCAGCCACCTGTCCCAAACAGGTTTTCCCCAGGAAGCGCAGGCGCCGATAGCAAGCTCGGGGTTTTTCGGTGCACCTATTTTTTTGATAACAAGAGGATATACGGCAACGCCAAGCGTATCTGCAACTTCCACTGCAACTGCAACGCCGCCTCTTGGAATAGCTGCAACTGTCGTGTTTTTAAGATTGAGTTTGAGCTTTAAAAGCCTTTGGGCAAGAATTTTGCCTGCATGAAATCTATCATTAAAAATCATTACCTACTTAATTTGTCTTTCTGCGAAATTGCCAACAACCGGCCATTTAAACATCTGCCCTTGGAATGCCTTAAGCATGGAAACTATCCAAACAATAAGGGCAACTATAAAAACCAGCGTGTTAAAAAGCGAATTTATTAAATTTAAAATAGGCACAGCACCGATTACTGCCCCCAAAATAATATCTGCAACAAAAATTGCCCCAAAAACTAAAGTCGATTGCATTGCATGAAACCGGATGAATTTATCGTCTTTTTCAACCAGAAGAATAACGATACCGGTAATAAAACCCAGAAAATAAGAAAGGGCAGCAACCAGATTTCGGTTTCCGTCATAAACTGTCATTTCCAATCACCTCCTTTTTTAGACGCTAAACGTAAAAAGTCTAACGACTAATGCCTTTTTACGTTAGTCGTTTGTCGTTAGTCGTTAAGCATCTCGTTACGCAAACAAATTAAGCTGTTTTTCCTCTGCTTCATTTTTCTCGTTCTTGTCAGGATTTTGCTGGTTCCAAATTTTAACAACCCCAAACTTCCCGTCGTAACCCGGCTCAACCACGATATCTCCTGCCCTCACCTTTTCTATCCCCTGGGCTATCTTTGGCGAGGCAAGATTGGCAATTTGTTCAATATCTGCCTTAAGAAGCACGTTAAACTCGCTTGCGAATGTACTGACCAAAACCAAATACTGGTCTAAAACTTTCTTTGAAGTAACCCCGGACTCCAATGCCTCCGATAAAATTTCGGAAAGCGGCACCAGTGAAACATATGGGGGTCTACCGTTACCATCAGGATATACCCACCTTACCCCATTCCTAACCTCAGTTCTGACTTTTGAGTTTTGACTTTTGAGTTGTTCTACCCTGTGCATTACGCCGATAGTTAACTTCCTTCCGCAAACTGCACAAATATCTCCGTCTTTGACAGTTTCTTCGGGGCTTTGCGAGAAATTGCAGTCCCGATGACCCGTGTAATGATATTTGCCTTCTTCGGGGTGGAATTCGATAGTAAAGGCGATTTTTGCATCATTGCGGGTGGCACGACTGGCGCGACTGAAAGGAGCCTCCCGACTGACAGGACCCGCAATGGCACGATAAACTGCATCATAAGAAACTTCTTCAGCCTCAAAAACCGTTGCTTCTCTTCCCATTTTTAAAAGCGAGTGGGAATCGGAAAAAGAAAGGATCGCCCGATTCTCTAAATCCTCAATCTGCCAGTTCATCGCCGGGTCGGAAGATAACCCTGTTTCGATTCCGTAAATGTGCTTGGCCATATCGCCGAAACACTCTTCTATCGAATCAAAACCCGAAAACGCACCGTACAGGGAAAACCATGGAGTCCAGATGTGAGCCGGAATTATCAGAACCTTTTCGTCGCATAAAAGCGCGATTTGCGCCAGATCACGGCTGGAAATCCCAACAATCGGCCTGCCGTCTGATCTTAGGTTCGCCTTTTTATCCACAAGCTTTTTATTGAATTTGGAAACCGATGCAAGCGACGGGAAGAAAAAAAGATTGTGGATGCGCCTGCCTTTTCCTCCCTGACTGTATATTGACGAAATCTCGCAAGAGAGAAGAAAGTAAACTTTCTTCTCGTCTAACACTGAAGGACTAACGTCTAAAGCCCGAGCTTTTTGCGATAGTCGTTGGTCGTTAGTCTTTAGTCGATATAAACCGTTGCCTGCATCAACTAATTCCGTCTTCAGCTGGTCAAACCAAAAAGGATGGGTAAAATCGCCTGTTGCGACAACTTTGATTCCCTTCAACTGCGCATACTTTGCGATATTTTCCAGGGTCATATCCTGCGAAACCGCGCGCGAGTATTTTGAATGGAGATGCAAATCAGCAACGAATTTCATTTCGAGCGCAAGCTAAAAATATCAGAAAGCTTCTATAAATTTTTCTTAAGTACAATAACTTAAAGCTTTGCTGATTTAAGAACCGAATCAATTCTGATCTATGAAAATGGAGATGTCAAATACAAATAAATCTGACTATGAACTATGAACTACTAACTACCAACTATCCTAGAGCCATCCTATTCTTCTTACCAGCCAAACAGGTGTTGCACCTTCACGGCCGTGTTCTTCCAAAAATTTGAGAATTTGAACAAAAATCAAAAAGCAGGCGTTAGTCCATGCGAAACCGTAAGGCGTCGGATACCTGTCGGAAACGCCGACTTTACCGTGGACAACGTCGTATTTTTCCCACAGGCTTCCCGTTTCCTTAAAAATCTTGATGTTTAAAGACAACCACTTCAAAATAATCCTTTTTGCCAAATTGTTGTAGCCGTAACGCATCAGGCCCTCAACCACCCTAAGCTGAAGAGGCGCCCAGCCGTTTGGCCAATCCCACTGGAAATTTTCGACAAACCGCACCGATTGCGCAACGCCATATTTTTTCTGAAGATCACGTTCTGCAAGCTCAACCACCCTTTTCGCCTGATGATTTGTGGCAATTCCGACATTTAGGGGAAAAACTCCGGCAACGGTTATTAAGTGGCTTCTTCGCTTTTTGACAAAATTGTAGTCGAAATAATAACCTGCCTTTTCATCCCACATTAAATCATTGATTGTTTTTGCCCTGTCATTTGCTTTCTTTCGGTACTCGTCTCTTTTTTTGATATCGCCAAACACTTCGTATGCTTTGGCAATGTCTCTTTCGTACAAATACAAAAGGCAGTTTAAGTCAACCGGCAGAAAGTCCATGCATTTTGCGCCAAAACGTGCCGTCATATCCCAGCCCGATTCTGTCTCTGCCAGAAGATCAATCGCGTTCAGATCATAGTAGCGGGAAAGCCCGCGATAAACATATCGGAAATTATTTAAATGCACCCTCCCCATCCAGACGTCTTTATACTCATGCTCCACATCCTGCATCGCCTTTTTGAACCAAACTTTATCCTTCGTTTTGGAATAAACCGTCCAGACCATGCTGGCAAGAAGCGGCGGCTGAGAACGCGACAAAAAGTAAAATCTCGAGGCATTGGGCACAATTCCGAAGCGGCGGATCAAAAAAAGCAGATTATCAACCATCCCTATTGCCAGTTTGGAATATTTAGAATGGTTAATAAGCGCCCTGACAACCGGATAACTGTCCCAGTAATACTGCTCCTCAAAAAACCCCACATCGGTCGGCACAATGTAGGGGTTAGGCAAACCGATCAGGCTTTTTAAATCTTTAGGGTGATAGCGGATTAATTTCGGCCAGTAACTTTCAATGTGTTTTGTAACTTTATCGATATCTTTTTGGGAAACGGAGAGGTGATGGGTGCGTGGAGACATAGCAACAATTTATAAGAAGTAAGACCCAGTGTCTAGGGGTAAATTTTAGCAAAGCCAAACGGGACCTCTCCTTGTTGTTAACATTACGTGGAATCCCCTTTGTGATTGATTTGAAGGAAAAATGTACGCTGCAATTTATTTAAAAGATCTCTATCCTATTTGTAACTACTTTGAGGTAAATACTTCGTTGCTTCTTAAACTCATAATTACAAAAACTAATCGTTTGCCAGACCGAGAGCAAAAACAAACAATATTACGCCAAGAAAATAAAGTAACAAGGGAACCAAACTTAGAAAAAATGTCAAGGGAAAATATTTGTTCTTAAAATTTCCAATTGTCACTAGACCAAATAAACCTAAAGTAAAAATGGCCATTTGACTTGAAGTTCCCAGTCTTAAAATTTCAAAAAGAAACTTATTTTGAAATTTATAAAGTGTAAATCTCCCTTCAAAAACCACTGCGCCTACTGTAAAAATAACCACAATAAGAACAAAAAAATTTAACATTTTAAGTAATTTTCTTTCGGATTTCGTAGACATTTCCATGTTATCTATATTTTAATATTACTTCTTTCGTACTGATTTTGGTAGAGTTTTTTTATTTCCTCAACCGTCGTTGCATCCTCTGCTCTTTTGTCTGATTCCCGGAATTTGACGAGGCGCGGGAATCTTAAAGCATACCCTATGCCGTTTTCTTCACCGGCCGTATGAATCGGCGATTTGGTAATTTCGTCCGCATAAATTTCCAAAACTACCTTGGGTTCCACCCAAAAAGCCGGTTCGACTTTGGAATTTACTCTTGCGGGTTTTTTGGAGACTTTGATCTTTCTGGCAATTTCTGCAACTTTCCTAAATTCCTCATCAGTTAGTCCCGTCCCAATTCTGGAAATAGTTACAAATTCATCCTTTTTTTCATCATAAACCCCAACCAAAAGCCCGCCGACACCAAACTCAGTCCTTCTACCGCGCCCGGCATAAACCCCCAAAAGCACACAATCGACCGTGTCTGTCAGCTCCCCGGATTGTGATCTTTTGAATTTAATCCAGTGAAATCCGCGGCCTCCGGCAACATAAGGGCTGTCCAGTTTTTTAAGCATCAACCCCTCCAATCCTTCCGAAACCGCTTCGTTGAAAAATTTTGTGATTTCTTCGGCACTGTGGAGAACCCGCTCTTCCGCAAGCCTAACAGTCGATCCGTCTTTTGATACTATCGACTGTAAAAGTTTTCTTCTTTCGCGGTAAGGTATTGCAGTTATGTCCTTGCCGTTTAAATATAAAAGGTCAAACGCAAAAAGCACCAAAGGCAACTTTATTGCCATTTCTTCAATCTTATATTTCCTGCGTCTTTTGGTTGTTTCCTGAAACGGCAAAAACTCGGAGGTAAGCGGATTGTAGGCAATCGCCTCGCCTTCCAAAATCGCGCTTTTGGCCTTAATTTCCCTTTGGGCTCCACGCACAATATCCGGAAATGCATGAGTGGTATTTTCCAGATTGCGCGAAAAAAGCTCGACTTTATCCCCGTTCTTGTGGACCGCAACCCGAAACCCGTCAAACTTCGGCTCTGCCGCAAATTCCGGCCCCAGCCTTTTGATTGCTTCCTCTGCAGAAGGCAACCGTTCCGCCAAAGCGGGCCTGACCGGTTTGCCGACTATCAACTTAATTGAAGATAGTCCTTTTTCTCCTTTTTTATAAAAAGTCTCGGCAACATAACCCAGATCGCTGGTTTTATTGTATGCGGACTCAAGGACAGGCCGGAGAGATTTGTCGCCTTTTTTGGCAAGTGACAAAGCATCCAGAACCGTGGGGTCACCGATTCCCAGCCTCAACGTTCCAAGTGGAATGTTGACTACGTGTTTGACGGATATCGGATCGAGTTTTTTAAGAAGATCGGAAAGCGTCGAAACTTTTTTTTCTACCGTGCCGTTACCAGTAAACTCTGCAATTTTCCCAAGCTCCCCAAAAACATCGCTGACCGAAAGGGCGTTAGTCGTTCGTCGTTTAGCGTTAGTCGCCAATTGCACAGCCGCCAACCCCATATTTCCTTTCTTGCGGTAAAGCTTAAGAACCTCCTCTTTCGGATTACTTGCCCCTCGAAGCCTTGGCGAAGTGGGGTCAAATGCCCTGCCAATTGCCTGTGCAGCCAAGGATTCTGCCATTCCCAGCTCCGTCGGCTCAAAAAACGGCGCGACCCTGCCTTGAATTAGATAACAAATCTTGCCGATTTCCTCTGCTTTTGCCTCTTTAAAAAGCTGCGACAAAATATCCACCAACTCCAATCTTTTGGACGTAGCTTCCAACTTTTCGTAATATTGAGCTAAGGTCGAAAATTTCATCTCAAAACGTACACCGCCCCTTTGGTGCTGCCTTTTTTCTTAATCAGCTTTTTTTTCTGCAAATCCTTAAGATCGCGAAGGATTGTATCATCACTGTAATCTCTAAGCAGATTTCTCCACTGACGATTGCTTACAGATCCGTAAGTTTCAATATACTCCACCAGCTTCATTTGCCGCTCCGATAAAGTAATTTGGCCGGTCCTGCCTTTTAGACGTGAATCTAGCGATAACTTTTGAACTCTTTCTTTGACTCTTGCAAGCTCTTCTGCCAAACCCTCGCAAAAATACTCAAGCCACGCTGTTAAATTGCGGTCGGACAAAGATTCGGCTTTTTGGTTGGAAACCGCCTGCAAAGTTTCGTAATAACGCTTCGCATTTCTGTCAAAATACTCTTCAAGTGAGAAAAACTTTTTAATGTCGTACCCCCTGGAAAATAAAACCATTGTTGCCAAAGCCCTTGCCGTACGGCCATTGCCGTCAACAAAAGGGTGAACATAAGCCAAAACGTAGTGAGTGATCCCCGCCGCAAGAACCGGATGGATCAATTCCGATTCGCCAGAATTTAACCAACCAAAAAACTCTTTTGTAAGCTTAGGTACGTCAACTGGCTGAGGTGGTTTAAAGCTGATTTGGCCGGTTTTCGAGTTTTTAACAACGACCTGCGTTTTTCGGTATTTCCCTGACTGATCAGCTCTCAAAATTTTCTCAACCGTCAATTTGTGGATTTGATGCAAATCTTTCTCAGATATCTGAAATACTCGACCCTCCCTTGCTTCACTGTTTCGAAACAGTGAAGCAGTATTAGTAACCTTTCTATCGAGATATTTCAAGACATTTCTATAATTTATTATTTCCTGAACGTCGCGGTCTTTTGCGCTGATTTCTTTGCCTTCGAGCACATCTTTTACCTCTCCTGAATCCAATGGATTCCCCTCGATATGGGTTCCGTGATGGACTGTGCGGATAATTGCCTCTTGCCGGAATTTAGCCTCATATGCAGGCACCAGTGGCGCATTTTCAATGATTTCTTTGGAAGTCTCAATTTTGGAGATAAACCGCAAAATATTATTTGTAATGGTAAAAGTAGGTTTATACATGGTGATTGCCTGCCCCGTCAAACCGCTCTTTGAGCCGTGTTCGAATAGAACTGTAAAGGCGAAAAGCAAGGTTATTCGGGGTGAATTTCGGGGTAAACATCACACAATTATCGCATATTTACCGCAACTTTCATAACTAGGATTGACAATATGCTTCGTTAAATTGCTATAGGATTGACAATGGCCGTCAAAACATTATAAACTTCTCTACCATGACACCCGAAGCATTGGGCAATACCCATTCCGAAGTTGGATCTGGGCCAAAAACATACGGCCAAACCGTCCGTGAGGGAAGAAAATTAGTCGGACTCTCACAAGAAAAATTAGCGGACCAAGCTGAATTAAGCCAGGGGTACCTCTCGCAAATTGAGCACGATGAAGTAAAAGACCCTAGTTTCGCCGTACGTACAAGAATAGCCGTAGTATTAGGTTTTAAAATAGATGATACGGAAGCGACGGAAAACGGTGACGTTATTTTCCTTGAACCGCATGCGGCCTATCTTCAAAAAATCATGTTGGAGTTGGCACCTGAACAAAAAGACTTGCTAATGGCATATATAAAACTGACATTTCCACAGGCCAGTCTGGAACAAGCATCTTATTTAAGCATGCCTCAACCTTTATCGGGACCAGAACTTGGCGCCAAAATTCAAGATGAGCGCGTAAAACGCGAATGGTCCCAAGGACAACTAGCAAACAGAGCTTCACTTTCTCAAGGTTACCTTTCCCAACTAGAAAACGGGGATGTCAAGTCGCCATCTTTATCGGTTGTCGACCGAATCAGCACAGCCCTCGAAATGGACATTAAAGACTTAGCAGGGGTAACCACAATGAAAGTACCAGGGGAAATCGCTTCTGTCGATCAATTCTTAAGAGACGAAAACGTCACTCAAGACGTAAAAGATGCTAAGTTGAAAAGCCTCATGAACTTTTTGGAAATTATCGGCGATCCTGTTTTCCAGGACAACTTTATTATCTTGCCCAGAAACCAGCAAGACACATCTACACCAGCTCAATAACCTTAGCCTTTTTCAGTAACTGTTTTGGGACGGAATCAACCTCTGCGGCGGTGACAATTGTCTGCTGTTTGGAAACTGTTGAAAGAACGGCGCGTCGGTGATTCCAGTCCAGTTCCGAAAAAATATCATCAAGCGCCAAAATAGGGCGTGATTTTATTTTTAAGCTGACAAACTCAAGTTCGGCCAGTTTTAGGGAAAGAACAGCCATCCGCTGCTCCCCGCGCGACCCAAAATATGCCAAATCGTGCTTTTTGTGCATAAACCTAAAATCGTCCCTGTGCGGACCGGAAAGAGTAATCCCTGCCGCAATATCACGGTCTCTATTTCTTAAAAGCTTTTCCCTTGAGAGTTCACTTTGTTTAAGAATAAATGCAAGATCAGACATCGGCGCCGTCCACATTTTATCGTTCGAGCGCAGTCGAGAACTGCTACTTCTCGACTCGCTCCGCTCACTCGAAGAATACAAAGCATTCCCGCCTTCAACGAAATTCAAAAATTCAAAAAACTCCGCCCTTTTTTTGGAAACAATTGCGCCGTGCTCTAAAAGCCGCAAATCCCAGAAATCAAGTTCTGCTTTTTTTGCCTTTCCCTCCATGATTCTTATAAGAAGCTTATTTCTTCTGGCAATTATCTTTTGATATGCGCCGATATTCCGCCAGTAGTCTTTATCAACCTGACAAAGCAGACTGTCCAAATGATGTCTGCGAAACGAAGGTGTGCCGGCAACCAGATCCAAATCCGCCGGCTCAAAAACGACAACTGAAGCAAAACTTGCAAAATCCGCGAATCTTTTTTTTATCGAATTTACAAAATAGGCTTTTTTAACAAACCTTTCGTCAAAAACCTGCATATTTAAAGTCAGTTTGTTTTTTACACCAATCTCTGCCGCCTCCCCCTCTATCTTGGCCTCGGATTTGGCGAATTTCACCAGATCCAGATCCGTTTCCACTTTGGCAGAGCGAACACCGGATAAAAGAAGCACCGCCTCCAAAATATTTGTTTTACCGGAACCGTTTGGCCCGATAATTACGGTCAGCTTTGGATCAAAGTCAATTTTTTTTTGTGAGAAATTGCGGAAATTTTTAAGACCTAAACTTAGAAGTTCCATCTTTTGCCGACATATCCGATTGCAGCAGAAGCCAAAAGAAAGCTCAAGCCCCCAAAAATCAGAATATTAACGTAGCCTGCAAAAAGCTCGATTGCGGCAGCAAGCGGTGAGGCAATACTGGCAAAAAATGCGGCTAAAACTATGTTGGCCCCAAAAACCGTCCCTAAATAATTATGGGCAACCCTCTGCTGGAGAGCCGTTCGGGAGGCAATCATCACCAGAATCGCTCCAAAACCTGCAAAAATTAAAAAAATAAACGACGGAATCAGCAAGTAAATACCCTTAATCAAAGCGGTATTTATAAGAATTCCCAAAAGCGAAGCCCAAAATCCTAAAACTCCAAGACCCAAAGCTATAAAAAAACTTTTGCGCACTTTTGGAATTTGAATAAATAAGGCCCCGAAAAGGACGCCGATGGCAATTGCCGGGAAAATAAACATCGGGCTTTTTTCAATCGAAAGCTCAACAACCTCATCAAAATAGCCCGCCCCGATGGTCCCGCCGAATGCAACAATCCCTTGGATCGCCGCAAATGCCAAGAAGAAAAACCAGGTAACTTTGGCTGAAAAAATATACATAAAGGCTTTGGCGATATCGGCCATTTTATCAGCCAATGTCATGCCGTCCGGTTTTCTGGGCAAAAGCTTTGGCAGCGACATCGGAATAATGATCGCGCAGAGCAAAAAAACCAAGCAGATAATCAAAGTTGCCACATGGCCAAATAAAAAAAGCGATACCGAACCGAAAAAAAGACCGGTAAGCTGCCCTCCGGCCAAAGTAAAAATGAATACGGAATTGGCTGCAGAAAGCTGGGATTTTTTAACTATCTGGGCGCTGGCCGCCGAAATCGCCGGAAAAAAGAAAGTGTTGCCGGTAAAGTACAAAAACGAAAGAAATATAGATAGAAAAACTTTATCCAAGGTTAAAAGTATCAAAATAACAACCACAGCAATTGTGGAATTGGCAAAAATTATAAGCTTCTTGCGGTCAACTAAATCTGCGGCAAGACCGGCGGCTGCCATCAAAATTAGGCTCGGGATAGCAAGCGAAAGAATGATTCCGGAAACAGAAAAGTTGCTTCCGGTTTTTTGAAAAACCGAAGAGATTAAAGAAATTAACAAAAAGCCGGAAGCAATCTGGCCGCAAAGCAGTGTCAGGGTCAAAAGAAGAAAATTGCGCCATCTGGCAATTTCAACAGAAATTTTTGATAAGGAAAGCATAATTACAACTTTTGGCAGGCGGGACAAAAATGTGCGCTTCTGCCATCCATCTTTTCCCGTACGATGGGCGTTTTGCAGCGCGCACAGGGTTTACCTGTCATATGATAAGCCTTGGCAAACGAAAGATAAAGGCCGCGCTCTCCGCCGGAGTCGACATAAGCATTTGCAGAAGACCCGCCTTTTGCAATCGCCAGCTTTAAACTTTGGCGAATGCCATCGTACAAAGCCCTGATCTCCGCCTGCGAAAGGCTGGCGACGCTTCGCTTCGGGTGAATTTTGGCTCTCCATAAGGCCTCATCCGAATAAATATTGCCGATTCCCGAAACGAATTTCTGATCCATGAGCATTTTTTTAATCCGGGCCTGACCCTTTTTTACCAAGCGCTCGCAAAACTCTCTATAACTCATCACTAGCGGGTCCGGTCCAAACTCCGCGCCGATTGCTTCTTTGATCTTTGACTCTTCACTTTCGACTATCTTCACCCAGCCGAACTTGCGCATGTCGTTGAAATAAAGATGGCCGCCGTTAGTAAATGTAAATGTTACCCTTGTAGTTTTATTGGGAACCGCTAAGTTCAAAGGCGGAATCGGATGCCCGCCGGCAATTCGGGTTTTTTTTAGGCCCGCAGTCCTGAGTTCGTCGAAGGACGAGGACCGCAAGCTTTGCTTATCCTGATATTCATAAATCAGCTGACCGGTCAATTTTAGATGAATAAGTATTGTTAATCTCTTTGAAATATTTATAGAGACTATTTTCCCGATTCTCTCAACATTTTCCACTCTCTTACCCTTTAGATCGCGAGTAGAAAAGCCGCCCCAGAAAAACTTTTTCGGCCAATCGTACTCGATGGATTCCAAAATCAGCCCTCTGAGCTTTTTGTCCAACTGATTAACAATAACGGTTACTTCCGGTAACTCCGGCATAATTGCAAAATTTTAACAGAAAATAAATTATATTGATAACGTCAGCTGTTGAAGATAATGCTAATCAGTACTTTCTCTTACAAGCCTATCGAGGGTTACGAGGTCTGAAGCCATCCATCTATCTGCATCCACAGATATGTCAATTGCTTCATGAGTATTTACTCTTGTGGGGTGAAAATCACTAAGATGTCTAATTGCAGGTGATGAACTCGGCTTCTTATAAACTCCTGCAGTTAATCCCTCTCTCTCGAGATGAATAGCCATCTATACTTCCACTTAACACCCTCTAAATTCCCTATGTCAAGACTAGTTTACGGATCGCTCTCCACAAAGCAGTGATGTCTAAGTTTCTTGCTTGACAAGCTATTGCTATGGGACTATAATTCCGCCGTGACTGAAAGGGATATTAGGATATCTGCGTCTGAAATTGGAGCAGTAAGCGCTGCAAATAAAAACTTGGCGTCCGAGTCAAGGCCAAGTCTGCCTTTACCCCAGATACCAATCAGAGCCCGTATAGCCGCAGTATTTTTAACAGTCGGCGGTGTTGCTTTATTGAATAACGCCTGCAACAACCAAGAAGACGCTGATTCAACTACTCCAACTCCCAGAGAAACAGCAACCGCAACTATAGAACCAACCCCAACCCAAGAGCCGGAAAATCCCTTCGGCTTTACTATCCCCGAAGATGTCAAAACTTTAGAAGAAGCTTTGCTATTTATAAGAAATCAACAAGAATTAAAAGCTGCACCTCTTATTGATAATGAAGAGGTTTTTATTGGTACCCAGGACAATTCGGAAAATCCCCAAAAACTGTTAGTTTACATAAAGAAACCTAAAACGGCTGAAGAATACAGAGTAAAACAAAAAGAATGGGCACAAAAGCTGCAAAATTTGCTTGACCGCTGGGATATTTGTAATCCTCCAGATCTCATTGCTTGGCACCCGACTACTATCAAAGAAGATTCAACTGATCCTTTTGGGGATATCGGGCTTGATCCTGAAAAAGACAGCAAAACACCCAGTTGTGCCCAAAATGTAAAGTGATTCATAAATGAAAAAACTAAGACCGAAAATTCAAAAAAAATATCTACTTTTGTTTTTAGTTCCTCTAGTTCTATTCCTATTCTTATTACTCCTCCCAATCTTCTCTACACATACTACTTCAAATCTAGAGACAGTTGCAGAAGAAAATAACATAGCACCTTTGATGGTAGTTGATGAAAGCGGCAATTTTGTTGCCGATGAATTAATAGTCAAATTCAGACAGGGAACTACAGATGACCAAAAAACCCAAATCGTTTCTTCGAAAAATGCATCTGTCTATAAACAAGGGCTTGATCCTACCCTCCAGCTTATTAAAGTCGACCCTGCACAGCGTGAACAAATAATGCAGGATCTTGCCGGTAATCCAGACGTCGAATACGTAGAAAAAAATACTGTCAATCGCCTGACGGAGAATACCGGCGGTTCTACATTCACTCCACCAAACGACCCTTATTACCAGTCACAATGGCATCTTCAGAGAATTCTTGCTCCTATTGTTTGGAACTACACAAAAGGCAGTTCCAATATTATCGTTGCAACCATCGATAGTGGCGTAAATTACAATCATCCTGATTTGGTAGGCAAGGTCTTAAAAGGGAGAGACTTAGTCAACAGTGATAACGACCCGATGGATGACTACGGTCACGGCACAAGAGTGGCCGGAGTATTTGGCGCTGTTTCTAACAATGGAAAGGATCTTACCGGCACGGACTGGCATGCACAAATTTTAGCCGTAAAAGCTTTCGATAGTCAAGGCGGCGGTAATAGTTTTAGAACAGCACACGGCATAAATTGGGTTCTCCAGAATACATTACAATACCCTGGTATGAAGGTAATAATTCTTCCACTATATGGAGAGTTTCCAGATGAAACATTACGTCGAAGTGTTAAAGCAGCTATAGACCAGGGTGTGATAATAATCAGCGGGACTCACAACAGCCCAACACCAAATTGTTTTATGGGTTACCCTGCTGCCTATAACAACGTTTTTGCAGTAACTGGAACCAATAAGGCAGACCAGTGGACGATGGGATGTCTCGGGAATGTAGATAGCCTGGGTAATATTAATAACGGCTTCAGGCGCATTGCGGCACCTTCCAGAGACATTTATGTCTTAGATTTAAATGGTGGAGCACCGTATCTTGACGGGGGAACTTCATATGGATCGGCGCAAGTTGGGGCAGTTGCCTCAATACTCTTATCATGCAACGGAGGCTTAACCGTAAATGTTACTTCAGCTTTGCTTGTCGGCAATGACGATCTGGGTCAAGGAGGTTATGACAATACATTTGGATACGGAAGAATCAACATGTTTAAAGCTTATAACCAAAGTTATTGTTCTTTAGGCGGAAGAATTAGAGCCTCAGGGGATGTGGACTGTAATGCCGACATCGCCCTTAAAGACTCCCAAGAAACTCTTAAATACATAAATAATTTGGAAGCAGGTACAGAAACTTGCGGTTTCGGAGTCTTTACGCCTTTAGGAGACGTCGATAATAACGGTTCTATTGATAATATTGACGCTCTCTACACTTCACAGTATGTTGCCGGGCTTAGAGACATCGATTCTCTGTCTTTAATACCACCCGAAGTTGACAGCGATGGCGACAAAATAACGGACAGTCAGGAGCAGGCGTATTCGTGTCTAAACCCTAATATAAATGACGCCGACAGTGATCCTGACAACGATAGCATACACAAAGGATCAGTCAACATAAATTCTGACAATATCACAGAAATTATCATCGGCACAAATCCCTGCGTCTTCGATACCGATGGTGATTATTTTTCTGATGCTGCCGAAAGTTATATGGGAGTCAACCCTCTTGACAGTTGCTCAGAAACGACTGGTTCCAACGATGAACCGCTTGACGCCTGGCCTTTAGATTTCAATGACACCAAAACCGTAAACATTATCGATGTGCTGTTCTTCGGGGGTAAAGTAGGAAAGCCGGCCGATTCCGAAGAAACAAGAAGGCTGGATTTAAATACGGATGGCACAATTAATATTATAGATGTACTCCAATTTGGGCAAAAAATCGGCACCAGCTGTTCCTAAAATTAAGAAAGCTCCAAAAAGAATTTGTAGACGAATTTAAAAAGATCAAATATCCCAGGCAGGTCTTTTGGCGAAATTTCCCAAGGCAAATCCGCTCCCGGCAATAGAGTAGTTTCCAGATATTCGACATTCTCATCACTTAAAGATTCTTTAAGCATCTTTGCCTCCGTATATGGAATATAGACGTTGTTAATATCGGCCAGAAAAAATACCTTCGCATTGAGATTATTAATTTGAGTGGAAGGTGAAAGCCCTTCCCTCAATTTTTGCTGTTCAGGCAGTAAATTTTTTTCGAAGAAATCAAATTTGGCCGGATCCTTATTGGTTAAGAAATCATAAATAAAAGACGCATCTTTAGAAAGTTTCACTCTATCACCGCCGGAAAGTTCCCTATAATTCCCGGAAGATAAATTCGTCCTGTTAATCCAAACCAAATAGTTACTGAGTATTTCTTTCTCCTTATCATCCGAAAGTGTGTTTATCGTTTCGCGATTATAGATCTCCGCTGTCTTAAAATCCGGATGCCAAGAAGATCCGTTTGCCTTTTGATGAGTTGATAGTGCTTTGTACAAAGTAAAAAGATCATAATAAGGGTTTATGGCAACAACAAAAGCAACTTTTTCATTAACTTGCGCATCTTCAGCCGCAACTAGAGCCAAACCACCTGACGCACAGAAAGCAATAAAGCCAAGTTTTTCCGGAATAACTTCAGGTCTGGTTTTAAGATATTCAAATGCGGCGATCATATCCTCCTTAGTTTCTAAAAGTACCCTTCTTTGGGAAAGAGAAGGAACGTTAGGTACCAAGGTTGCTACGCCCGAACGTGCCGAAGCATTGGCCACTCTTTGAGCTCGCTGGTCCTTCCGATCTATATCAACACCAAGATGCAGGACAGCGGCCGGGAATTTACCGCTTTTTTTTGGCAACCAAAGATCAGCGTTGATCGTTCGACCCCCAGATGTAAATTCCACTTCTTTTATAACCAGTTTGGTAGCGAAAGGATTAACAGTTTCAATTGGTGAATTAGGAACAATCCCGGGTAAAAAGGTAGTAGTTTTTAAAAATGCCCTTCCCCATTTGGTGTTCAGAACCGCAAGTATCAAAACAGCCAAAATAAGAAAGATAATTTTAAGCTTATGCCTTTTAAAAATTTTCAATGTAGTCTACAAGTAATTTCTAACTTTATATCTTCTTCTCCCAGCTGTGAAGGGAATTTTGGGCACTTTGGGCAATTTCTGCCAAATCTTTAGCTTCCATAGATTCTATTATCCATGCTTAAATTTTCCTTGCCAAAAACTGCAACCAGAGGGTTGAATTTTTTGCCCTTTGACGCTTGCTTTTTTTAAGAAGTTCAAAACCTGATTCTTTTAACAAATCCAGAACCTCTTGCTGGGAAAAAAACGAGAAAAATCGCCTGACCTTTTTCCCAAACCTCTCGTCAACAACCTCACCTTCCCCTTTCCCTTCTTTAAGTGCCAGATATAAAATCCCCCCGTTTTTCAAAATTTTATTGATTGATTTTAAAACCCTTGGAACTAATTTTTTAGGAACATGAAGAAGAGATGCCCGCGCATAAACTCCACCAAAAGAACCTTTGGCAAAATTCATTTTGGTCATATCGCCGACCACAAACTTTGCTTTAGGAACCCGTTTTTTGGCTTCATAAATCATTTTTGGGGAAAGATCCATGCCGACAATCTCAAGGCCGCGATCGAAAAGCTCTTTTGACTGAACTCCGCTTCCGCATCCGCAATCCAAAACCCTTCCGCCGTTTTTTTTAACCAATTCGGCAAATTCCGCAAGCTCTTTTTGGCCCCAATCATGAAGCGTAAAATCCCCGCCCCAAATCCTGGCCAAATCATCATAAACGTTCTTCAAATTGGCTTTAATTTCGCTGAAAATCACTTAACTTTACCCTCCACAAACCTCAAAATTTCGCGCTTGAAGCGCACTTTGGAGAATTTTTGGGCGTGTTTGCGAATAAAGCTGGGATTAAAGTAGCCTTTTTTCTCCAGATCCATGAAATTGTTGATCGCCAAAGTCAAAGAGCCGCTGGTTGCCGGGTCAAAATAAACCCCAGTTCCTTTACCTTTACCAGCCGGTATCGCATCGATTACAGATTCCAAAACTCCTCCTTGGGCAAGGGCAATGACCGGTTTGCCGCAAGCCATTGCCTCAACCGGCACGATTCCAAAATCTTCATACTCCGCCGGAAAAATTACGGCCCGGCAGTTTTGGTAAAGCTTGATTAATGTCTTGTCATCGACTTCGCCAAGAAAGTCTACTGTCGACAGTCTACGGTCTACTAATTCTTTCTTGCGGTAGACGGTAGTCTGTAGTCTATTTGCTAAATCTTTTAGATTTTCCATTTCCGGCCCTGTCCCGACAACCTTGAGTGGCAAACCGAGTTTTGCGCAGACTTCAACTGCCAAATCCACTCTTTTGGCAGAAACCAATCTTGAGACTATTAAAAAATAGTCGCCTAACGACGAATGACTAACGTCTAACGCTTTTTCTTGCGTTAGTCGTTTTGCGTTAGTCGTTTTGCGCGCAAAGCGCCCGATATCCACCGGCGGATAAATAACCTTTGAATCCCGACGATAAAATTTTTTGATCCTTGAAGAGACTTCTCTGGAATTGGCAATAAAATAGTCTACTCTTTGCGCAGCCTCAAAATCATAAACCCTCATGAAGTGGTTAACGACTAAAGCGTAGGCCTTGACCAAAAATCCCCTTTGTTTTTTAGCAGTCGGATAGCCGTAAAGATACCTAGGAGGCGTATGGCAGTAACAGATTTCTAAAGTTTTGCGTTTGTCGTTAGCCGCATTGCGTTTGACGACTCCCTTCGTCACATACCAGCTCGAGGAGGTTATGACCAGATCGTATTCCGCCAGCCCATTCGGGGTCTGAGCCCTCAGGGTCGAAGACTGGTGGACAAAGCTGTTCCAGACTAAAGGTGCCAAAAACCTTAAAGGGCTGTGTAAATATGATGCGAAAAACGGCACATTCTGCGCCCATGAAGTAATTATCTTTTTATTTTTGAAACGAAGATGTGCAGGTGATCCTTTTTTATAAAACGCGGTGTAAATCGGAGCTTTTGGGAAAATCTCGCACAGAGCTTCCAAAACCCTCTCCGCTCCACCAAACTCATTTAAATAATCATGCACAAGGGCTACTTTCATCTAAATCAACTCCAGCTGGTTTTGGCCGTGAGTCTTTTTGGACTTTGTCTCCTTTGGCTCTTCTTGCTCTTTGTCTCCTCCTGGTAGTTTTGCCAAAATCGACCTAAATCCTAACTCTTCAAACTCCCGTCTGACCTTTTCCCAATCCGGTTTAAATTCCAGCTTCCCCAACTCCAACTCCATACCCACATTACGATCCAGTTCCACCAAGCGCTTCGCGGCAAGAGCTACATCTTTTCCTGTTTCGAGTTTTGATCTTAGGGGTTCGGGAATTTCCGCAAGTTTTTTGAAAAGATTCTCAAGCGTATGATACTTCTGCAAAAGCGCACTTGCAGTTTTTGGCCCTACTCCCGAAATTCCCGGCACATTATCCGATGGGTCGCCGGTTAAAGATTTATAATCGACCATCTGGTGCGGCTCAAGGCCGAATTTTTCTTTAACTTGACGTGCACCGTAAAGTGTTGTCTCGTTTACGTTCCAGCCGGGCATCTGGACTTTGATATTGCCATCAACCAGTTGCAAACAATCACGGTCACCGCTTAAGATGACTACTGTCAACTGTCTGGCGTCTACCGCTTTTTTCTTTTTTGACCGTAGTCTGTAGTCAGTAGTCTGTAGACTTTTCGCGGCAATTGTCGCGATGATGTCGTCTGCCTCAAAGCCTTCTTTCTCAAAATACTTGATCCCATAGGCATCCAAAACTTTTTTAACCTTGGGTAGTTGCGGATAAAGATCGGGCGGCGGGGAAATTCTTTGGGCCTTATATTTTTCAAATTCGATATGGCGAAAAGTCGGGGCCTGCGTATCAAATGCACACGCAACATAACGAGGACGGACCTCGTTTACGGCTTTTATGAGCATGTTGGAAAAGCCGAAAACGGCGTTTGTAACCTCGCCTTCTTTGTTTGTTAAGTGCGGGATTGCATGGTACGCCCGATGGAAAAGATTATTGCCATCGATTAAAAGAAGAATCATCTTGGTTACCATGGCCAAATTTTAGCATTTAGAGTAGAATTCTGCTTTATGGAAAGAAATCAAGGTCAAGAAAATTTAATGAGGCGCTCTACCCTTGTGATCATTTTCCCTGATGAGCGCACCACCTTACTCCCGCCAAGTGATAATGAATTGATAAAAGATCCCGCTGTAAAAACTTATCACGATATCTCAATTAAACTAATAGAAAGATACAAACGGGAAGGTTATCAGATAACAGCGCTTGTATACGCTGATACCGATAAAAACCATTTTAGTTACATCTATCCCCCAGAAATGTTTTCCGAAATAATCAGATCAAAACTCACATACAATCGTTGGAAACGTAAAGACTATCAAGACGAACTTTTGAGCTTGATTCCAAGTTGTTTTGAAAAATCAAACCTAGTTGCAGGTGGATATCATGCTGATGATTGCGTAGCTATTTTTGTGGCCGCTGCCCGAGAATATGGACTGTCAGCCAAAGTTGACCTTAAACTTACAGACAAATTTACCTTTTTATTGATTAGTCATGAAGCTAGAAAAATGCTCACTGGGAACATGCTAGGCGATCATAGAGTGGATGATACACACATATGGAAAAGTTTTTATGAGAGTATTGAAGATACAATTAATACAAATCGGAGAAATTTCAGTTTTTAAGCCTGGGCTACTTTAGGAGTTTTGCGAAGATTTGCGGGCTTTGATGCTACTTTCAATTTAGTCTCCCCGTCAATGCTAACAGGTTTTCCCACAAGCTGTTCAAACTCGTCACGATCCAGCGTTTCTTTTTCCAAAAGAGTATCTGCAACTTTATCCAGTTTTGCCCTGCTTTTCGATAATGTTTCTTTGGCTTTCTTATAGCCTT